>JAAYOX010000343.1 GCA_012520135.1 Clostridia bacterium | reverse complement strand
TCCTCGGCAATAGCAATAATTACCCGATCGAATAAGCTCACAGCCCTTTCCAAAATGTCAAGGTGTCCATTGGTAATTGGATCAAAAGTTCCGGGGTAAACCGCAACGCGCATCTATGGTCCTCCTCGTTGTGCAGTGTTTATAGCTAATTTCCACCTGAGTTATTATTATCCTGCCAAAAAGGAGATTTTTCGAAGGACTTTACTTAGTTTTTGCCCTGTCCTACAGATTATGCTTGCCGGCATCATGTATTACCGGATCTTTTAACAACCGGACCTTACCTTTCCCACAAAGCCCTTCCAAACCTTTAATCAATTCGGCAGAAACCTTGATCCGGTACTTTTTCCCTACCTTCAGCCTTTTCCGGTGTTGGACAAAATTCAGTACCAAAGGGGTATCTCCCGGATGCTCAATTAGAAGCTCCTGTAGTTTTTCAAGCTGCTCCACATTATTATCAGTCAGTAATACTTCCAGGACTTGGCCATCTGAAACCGGACTATCCAAAACCTCTATGTTTTCGGCAAATACTTTTCTTTCATCCTCATTGTTGACCAGCCTGCCTTCCAAGTAGACTACCCGGTCTTTTTCCAATAGGGACGCAAACCGTATATAATTTTTGGGAAAGACCAGTATTTCCACGGAACCGGTGGTATCTTCCAAAGAGAAATAGGCCATGGTTTCACCCCTGCGGGTGACCGTCCTTTTCAGGTTAGTAATAATACCCCCTAACCTGACCATGGTGCCATCGGGTTTCTCCTCTAGGTGGGCCACCTCATCCGCACCTCTGGCAGCTAATAGCCATTGATAATCGTTAATCGGGTGTCCGGTAATGTAGAAACCCAGAGTCTCTTTTTCCAAGGCCAAAAGTTTCGGCAATGGAAATTCAGGCATATCCGGCGGCACAGTGGCTGTGTTTAAGTCTTCCCAAGCCTCAGCTTGGTCCAGGTCAAACAAAGACAACTGACCTCGTTTCCGGTCTTCCTGGATTTTTTGCCCTCTTTCCAGGCAAGTATCCACCATATTTAATAGCTGGGATCGTTTTAACCCTAAAGAACTGAAAGCACCGCCAGCGATCAGGCTTTCCAGCACTCGCCGGTTGACGGCCCGTAAATCAACCCGCTCACAAAAATCATCCAAGGACTGGAAAGGACCTGTTTGCCGGGCTTCAATAATGGATTCAATGGCACCTAAACCAACGTTTTTAACCGCTGCCAACCCAAAACGGATTCTTCCTGCCAAGGCCGTAAAACTGATTTGGCTTTCATTCACGTCGGGAGGCAATACTTCAATGCCCAGCCTGCGGCACTCTTCCATATATAAGGTTACTTTATCCGTGTTGGCAACCACACTGGACAAAAGAGAAGCCATAAATTGCACCGGGTAGTGGGCTTTTAAATAGGCCGTTTGATAAGCAAGCATTGCATAGGCGGCACTGTGGGATTTATTAAAACCGTAGCCGGCGAAATAAGCGATTAACTCAAAGATTTCCTCCGCTATTTTTAGATCCACTCCGTTGTCTTTAGCTCCTGCTAAAAAGGACTCTTTTTGGGCGGCGATAATCTCCGGTTGTTTCTTACCCATTGCTCGCCGCAATAAATCGGCCTGGCCTAAAGAAAAACCGGCCAAATCACTGGCTATCCTCATTACTTGTTCTTGATAGAGAATCACACCGTAAGTATCTTTTAAAATAGGTTCCAGGGCGGGATGGGTATAAGTTACCGGCTTTTTACCGTGTTTACGGGCAATGAAATCATCCACCATGCCGCTGCCCAACGGCCCGGGACGGTACAAGGCCACCAAGGCAATGATGTCTTCAAATCTTTCCGGTTTCATGCTTTTTAAAATCGCTCGCATCCCGGAGCTTTCCAATTGAAAGACGCCAATAGTGTCTCCTCTGGACAGCAATTGATACGTCTCCTCATCATCTAAAGGCAGATCCCTTAAATCAAACCGGGGGTCCAAAGTCTTTTGTACTAAATTGACGGTATCCCCAATCACCGTCAGAGTGCGAAGCCCCAGTAGATCCATTTTTAACAGGCCCAGTTCCTCTACCGTCTGCATGGGAAACTGGGTGGCAATGCCGTCTTCCGTGGTCTTTTGCAAGGGAAGGTAATTCACTAAAGGCTCCTTGGCAATAACCACCCCGGCCGCATGAGTGGAAGCATGACGAGGCATTCCTTCAATGGCCTTTGCTACCTCCACCAGCTGCCGGTGTTTTTCATCCTGCTGGGCAGCCTCCCTGAATTCAGGGCTGATTTCCAGGGCCCGTTCCAGGGATATACCCAGTTCCCCGGGTACCAGCTTGGCCAGTTTATCCACTTCCGCCAGGGGAACATTCATGGCTCGTCCCACATCACGAATGACCGCTTTAGCAGCCATGGTACCGAAAGTAATAATCTGAGATACATGTTCTTGGCCATACTTGGCTGACAGGTATTCGATTACTTCTCCTCTTCGTTCAAAACAAAAGTCCGTATCAATATCCGGCATGGAGACCCGCTCGGGATTTAAGAACCTTTCAAAAAGTAAACCATATTTGAGGGGATCGATGTCCGTGATTCCCAGGCAGTAAGCCACAAGACTTCCGGCAGCGGAACCTCTCCCCGGCCCGACATAAATACCCCTGTCCCTGGCAAACCGGATCATATCCCAGACAATGAGAAAATAACCTGAGTAGCCCATTTGCCGGATAGTCTCCAGTTCGTAGTCCAGTCTTTGCCGGATTGTGTCATCTATGGTGCCGTAGCGCTTCCGAACGCCTTCCTGACAGAGGAATTCCAAATATGTATCCACATCAAATCCTTCCGGCACTTGATAATCAGGCAAGTGTAACTGGCCAAAGGCAAATTCTACGTTACAAGCCTCGGCAATAGCTAACGTATTATCAATGGCAGCAGCATTCCGGGGAAACAGCTTCTCCATCTCTTCTCGGGGCTTTAAATAGAACTCATCACTGTCAAAGCGCATCCTGTCTTCATCGGCTAGGGTTTTACCTGTTTGAATACACAGTAAAATATCGTGAACTGTTGCATGGGCCTTTGCAATGTAATGAACATCATTAGTGGCCACCAGGGGTAAGTTGAGTTCCCGGGCCATACGGACCAATTCTTCATTAAGGTATTGCTGTTCCCTCAGGCCGTGATTCTGTATTTCCAAGTAAAAGTGTTCCGAACCTAATAGCTCCCGAAAACGATTGGCCACCTGAATAGCTTGCTGTTTTTGACCGTTTACCAGAAGTTGGGGTATCTCCCCGGCTAAACAACCACTTAAAACAATCAATCCTTGGTGATACTTCTCCAGTAACTCCCAATCAATTCTGGGTTTATAATAAAACCCTTCTATCTGAGCCAAGCTCACCAGCTTGAGGAGGTTACTGTATCCCTCGGGATTCCTGGCCAACAAAGTCAGGTGGTACATAATATTGTCTTTCTGGGGTTCCCGGTCATGACGGGTCCTGACAGCACAGTAAACCTCACAGCCAATAATGGGTTTAATACCGGCTTTACGGCATTCCTTGTAAAAGTCAATAACCCCATACATGGAACCGTGATCGGTGATGGCTATGGCCGGCATTCCGAAATTCTTGGCTGCGGCCACAAGGGGTTTGATCCGGCAGGCGCCGTCTAACAGGCTATATTCGGTATGTACATGTAAATGAACAAAGCTCTTATCCATCCCAATCATTCCCCGCCCGTATGTATTCCAATTGGTAACAGTCCAGGATTTCGACAAAGGGTTAAGGTAACCCTGCTAGGCAACCTGTCATTAACTGTTGTAATACTCCCGATGTCACCTAGCATAAGTATTGATATGACAACGATTGGGCGGTGAGTTGATGGGATTTTGGCAAAAAACCTGCTTAATCTTTTTTACTGCCATGGGTGTGGAACTGGGAGGCGCCCTAATCGGAGCTTTGGCGGCTGTCCTTACCAATCAACCGCCCCTAAAGACTATGGCGGTCCTGGCCGCCGATTTAAAGATCTGGGCTATCGTAGCTGCTATTGGGGGAACTTTTACCACGATTGAAGTCTTGGAGATCGGAATTCTCAAAGGACAATTGGGCACTGTGGCGAAACAATTAATTTTTATCCTAAGTGCCTTTTGGGGTGCCCATACCGGTTTTTGGTTGGTAAACGGGTTGGCAGGTGGCCGGTAATGTTTTTTATCCCCATCCTGGTCCCCAAGTCCCTCCTGCAAAAACTTGCCTTGATCTTCCTGGGATTTTTAGTCGGGGCAGCCTTTACTACTGTCAGAATGGGCAATCAAATTGACCGGTTAATAATCATCAGGCAGGAACAAGCTGAAAAGATTGCCGGTCTGGAAACTGAGTTGCAGCAGGTGCGAACCAGCCTATCCCGGCATCAAGAACCTGTTCTTACTTCAGTGGTGGTCAAGGTAGAATTTATTGAACCCAAGCCCATCAAATTGGAGGAAGATACCGTACGTCTTAGCCTGGAAAAGCAAATCAAAGAACTTCTTAATAACCTGATGGGCAAAAAGATAGATGACCTGGATCCTACCCTAATTCCCTGGATTGTAGAAAATCGCCTCCTGGAAGCGGAGGGCTATACTTTTAAAATTCAAGTAAAACTATTAGTCCTAACAGATAAGATTCATCTCACGGTATCAGCCCGATCAATACCGGCCGGCTATTGAGAAAAACCGGCGGCAAACCGGTTTTTCTTTATTCTTTCAATTCTCTGGGCCGTAATTCCCGGTCGGTTTTAGAAGTCACTTCCACTGTATCTTTAAGGGAAGGCTGTCCTTTCACCGTGGACATGTACCAGGAGCCGATTTTTCCCTCTTTATGCTGCTTTTCACCTTCGTCGTCGTGGACCCGCCCTTTGCTTTTACCCGTATCATCTGCCATTTTCACTTCACCTCCCAGCTCTATCAGGATTATTATGACCTAGTTAGTCCCGTTCCATTAATCCCAATGTATATCTATTGGTGGGTTGAAAATAATAAGACTAATCTCTTACTTTTGAAGGAGGAAATTCAATTGATAAACAACATACAACCTGTAAACCAACCGCCTCAAGAGATAACCGGGGTTATGACCAATATGCAAAATTTTAACGGCGAATTTAACCTAACCACTTCAGGTTTTGATCCAAAGCTCCCCGGCCATACAAGTGATCATTCCATGATTTTGAGGCAGCCGCCCAGAACTACTAAAGAGATTGGAGCAGGAATTGGCTTGCCTAAAGAAGTCCGCCACGAAATGGCATTAATGTTAGATGATCATCTATGTGCTTTAAATGTTGCCCTACACCAGTATACTAAGCACCACTGGCTCACAGAGGGTGCAGAATCTTTTATCAGTTTACACCACTTGCTGGACGAGCATATTGACAAAACCCAAAAGCATATTGACATGATTGGGGAAAGAGTGGCCCGCCTTGGCATGGTCCCTACCGCTCATCCGGTTACCCAGCACGAGCTTTCATATATAAAGCATGAAGTAGAAGGACGCTACACCATGCGCGACTTCCTTCGCAACGACCTGGAGCATGAATTAATAATCCAAGATATGCTGCGAAAGCAAATTAAGCGTGCCCATGAGCTAGGAGATTATGGGACTGTTCAAGTGCTGGAAGAGGTCCTTCTGGATAGGGAAGATTTAGGCTACCATCTCTATAGTGTATTGGAAGATGATACTTTAGTACGAGGGATGAGTCATCTGCTGGATAATCAATGGGATAGAATGGGTGACCGTCCCATGCCTCCTAACACCAAACTACAGTAGTAACTGTAATAGTTCCTCCTCCGGCAACAGCCATGAATTCATAGATTCCATGGCTGTTTTTTATAAGGCCACTTTTGAGTTGACTTTAATCCTACAAATTAATATAATGAAATAGTAACTTGCCGGGATGTAGCGCAGCTTGGTAGCGCGCTTGGTTCGGGACCAAGAGGCCGCAGGTTCAAATCCTGTCATCCCGACCACGGCTAATAAGTGAAAGCCCCATTTCTCCAAAAACGGAGAAATGGGGCTTTTCTTTTGTTCAAGTTAATAACGGGAAACCCTGCTGTCTTAAGGCTTCAAACAGCACGATGGCTACGGAATTAGATAGATTCAGGGACCTTGCCTCAGGAATCATGGGAATGCGGATACAGGATTCCCAGTTTTCTTCCAACAAGGGCATAGGTAACCCGGCTGTTTCTTTGCCGAATACCAGAAAATCATCAGCCTGAAATTGAACATCCGTATAACGATGGGGTCCTTTCTTGGAAACAAAGTAAAACTGCCTGTCAGGATACTGTTGCCTTAATGCCTGAAAGCTATCGTGATAATGTATTTCCACCAAGTGCCAGTAATCCAGTCCCGCTCTTTTCAAATACTTGTCCTCTACGGAAAAACCCAGAGGTTTCACCAAATGCAAAACACTGGCGGTCACAGCGCAGGTTCTGACAATGTTGCCGGTATTTTGCGGGATCTCAGGCTCCACCAATACAATGTGCATTGAAACAGATCCTCCCTACCCAAACTCTTCCTATGGTTATAAGATTTCAATCGAATAATCTGCCAGATCAACCTCAGGACACCGGTTAATAAAATTAACTACTTGCTGCAATACATGACAGATATGCTTGCTTTCATTACTGACACAGGCTACGCCAAGCTTTGCCCTTTGCCAGTAGTCCTGATATTCTACTTCAGCAACAGAAACATTAAAGCGGTTATGTATTCGTTGAATAAGACTTTTAATGATCCTCCTTTTCTCTTTAAGGGAAGTAACTCCTTCTAAGTGCAGTTCAATGGAACAAAGGCCCGCTAACAATCAAATAACCTCCTCATCCATCTCAACAGGAGTATTATAGCACTTACTATTAACCGGATCACCAGAAAATGGCCTCCGATTTAAGCAGGACCGGCAAAGAAAACGCAGAACTAGAAAGGATAGCAAATATGTTCGGAGGAGAAATCATTCATGCCTTATTCATCATTGCCCCTGCAGGAGCCTGTCCTGCCTGTTCCGGAACCTCAACAGGGGCCTGCTAAGTGGATAGTTATTTT
>JAAYOX010000342.1 GCA_012520135.1 Clostridia bacterium | reverse complement strand
TTACCGGCAAGTGATGGACACTACCGAAGGGATTGCTTGGACCAAATGGTTTGTAGACGGTAAAACCAATTTAGCCTTAAATACTGTCGATAAAAGAAAAGACAGCTCCAAAACAGCGTTGATTTGGGAGGGAGATGATGGCCATGTAAAAAAGCTCAGCTATGCCGACCTTTACCGGGAGGCTAATAAGGCAGCCAATGCCTTGGAGCAGGAGGGAATAGGAAAAGGTGACCGGGTAGTGATCTACATGCCTATGGTTCCTGAAATCGTAGTGATTGTGTTGGCTTGTGCCAAAGTAGGAGCCATTTTTACGCCTGTCTTTTCAGGTTATGGAGCGGAAGCGGTGGCTAACAGGGCCAATGATTGTGAAGCAAAACTGTTGGTTACGGCGGACGGTTTTTATCGCCGGGGAAGGTCCGTCGCCATGAAACAAGAGGCTGACAAAGCAGTGTCCATGTGCTCCGGTATTGAGAAGGTGGTAGTGGTTAGCAGAATGGGAGGGGAGATCCCCTGGCAGGATGGCCGGGATATCTGGTTCCATGAATGGGTGCAAGGGCAGCCGGAGGAATATCAAACCAGAGAAATGGACAGTGAAGATCCCTTTATGTTGATTTATACCTCCGGAACTACCGGCAAGCCCAAAGGCACGGTTCATGTCCACGGAGGATTTCCTTTCAAGGCGGCCCAGGATATGGCTCATTCTATGGATTTAGGCTCAGATGACGTCATTTTTTGGTATACGGATATGGGTTGGATGATGGGACCCTGGCTGGTAACCGGCAGTTTAATCCTGGGAGCGACCATGGTTTTGTTTGAAGGGACACCGGATTATCCTAATCCTGACCGGTTGTGGGAATTGGTTGATAAGCATGAGGTAACTATGTTGGGTATTTCGCCTACCGCTATTCTTTCTCTCATGAGCCATGGGGACGAATGGCCCGGGAAACATCATTTGACTACCCTACGGCACTTTGCCTCATCAGGGGAACCGTGGAATCCGGATCCCTGGCTGTGGCTTTTTGAAAAGGTAGGGAGGGGCAAGCGGCCTATTCTTAATTATTCGGGAGGAACAGAAATCTCAGGCGGCATTTTAGGTTGTGTACCGGCGTTACCTATGAAACCCTGCGGTTTTTCCGGTCCTATTCTTGGTATTGCTGCAGAAGTGGTGGACAGTGACGGGCAACCGGTCCGGGGAGAAGTGGGGGAACTGGTTGTTAAAAAACCTTCACCGGGGATGACCAGGGGTTTTTGGCAGGATCCCCAGCGTTATTTGGATACTTATTGGTCCCGGTGGCCTGATGTATGGGTTCATGGTGACTGGTGCCGGGTAGATGAGGAGGGCTTTTGGTTTATTGAAGGACGTTCCGACGATACCCTAAATATCGCCGGCAAGCGTGTAGGTCCTGCGGAAATCGAATCTGCATTGGTAGCTCACCCGGCAGTTATTGAGGCAGCGGTGGTAGGGGTTCCCCACCCGTTGAAAGGTGAAGTGGCCGCCTGCTTTGTTAGACTGGCCTCAAATTATCAGGCAAGCCGGGAATTGGCGGAAGAATTAAAAGTAGCGGTTACCAATTCTTTGGGCAAAGCATTAAAGCCCGAGTCCATCTACTTCGTTCCGGAATTGCCCAGGACTCGCAGCGGTAAGATCTTGCGCCGGGTGGTCCGGGCGGCTCATTTGCACCAGCAACTGGGTGATTTGTCAAGTTTAGAAAACCCCGGTGCAGTGGAATTCATCCGGAACTTGAATGCCGAAGAGGTCAGTTAGCAGAACCGTTCTAAAAGCAAATAAAAACTTCAGAAAGGAAGGGTTTGCTGTGGATTTTAGTTTAACTCCTGAACAGGAAGCTTTTGCCCGTACTGTTGAAAAATTTGCCCGGGAGGAAGTCTTACCCAGTGTAGAACACCGCGATGAAACCGGTAGTTGGGATCCGGAATTATGGCGGAAAATAGGAGAGTTGGGTTTGTGCGGATTGCCTATTCCGGAGGAATACGGGGGAAGCGGAACTGATGCGGTTACTTCCTTGCTTGCCTATGAAGCCTTTACCAAAGGTAGCAAAGACCCTGGATTGTACCTTTCTTTAGGTGCCCATTTGTTCATTTGTACTGTACCCCTGTGGCTCCATGGGTCTGAGGAGCAAAAGCGTAAATATTTGCCTAAACTGGCCAGCGGCGAATGGGTGGGAGCCTTAGGGCTGACAGAGCCTAATGCCGGTTCCGATGCTGCAGGCATTGAGACTACGGCCCGGAGGGACGGGGACTACTATGTGCTGAACGGAACCAAAATGTTTATTACCAACGGCCCTATTGCCGATTTGGTACTGGTGATGGCTACGGTAGATAAAAACAAACGGGCCGGCGGAGTTACTGCCTTTATTGTGGAAAAAGGTACTCCCGGCTTTTCGGTGGGCCGTGAGCTCAACAAAATGGGTCATCGCACCTCCCCGACTTCGGAATTGATTTTTGAAGATTGCCGGGTGCCTGCTGAAAATGTTGTGGGAGAAGTAGGGAAAGGATTCCAGGCGACTACTGATGCGCTGGTGTGGGAGCGTGGTGTGTTTTTGGCGGCCGGTAGTCTGGGCATGATGGCGGCCATGTTGGAGGATGCAATTGAGCATGCTAAGACCCGTACCCAATTTGGTCAGCCCATTGGGCGATTCCAAATGGTCAGGGACAAAATTGCCAGGATGAAGGTGGCCTACGATGCAGCCCGGATGCTTTCTTTGCGAGCCGCCTGGATGAAAGACAACGGCAGAGACGGAAAATTTGAGGCTTCCATCGCTAAAGCTTATTATGCCGACGAAGTGGTAAGAGTAGCCGATGACGCATTGCAGGTATTTGGGGGTTACGGCTACATGAAGGAATATCCTGTTGAGCGTATGTACCGGGATGCCCGCTTGATGCCTATCGGCGGAGGGACCAGTGAGGTACAACGGTTGGTAGTATCCAGCATGTTAATGAAATAAAGCGTGTTAAGCGCAAAAAAATATAGCTTTTTACCATTAATGGAAGGAAATACCATAACATTGCCGAAGTAATGAGCAAATCGTAAATTTCAACGAGTAATTTTCAAAAGATTCTAAACCTTCACATATCTATTAGGGAGGGATAAGTAAGATGACAGAACCTAAAGCATCGGTGGAACACAAAACGGTAACTTATACCGACAAGGCGACTAGAGTTTACAAACAGGAATTAACAATTGTGGTGATTAGTACCTTGATGGTGATGGTCATAGCCATGGGCGTATTTTTTATGCAGCCTTTACCGCAGCTTCTGAATGTCACAGTATGGGGCTTTCCCTTTCCTTATTGGTACCAGCTTACCCTGAACTGGGTCGGTCCCATTCTGCTGGGCTATTTTGTTTGCAGTCTGCTGGCTAAAAATGATGAGGAAAAGGAACGGGTAGGAAAGGAGGACAAATAAATGCCTACGCGAGAGGGAGTATTTGGTCTTGGTATTGTCGTAGTTGTGGCTTTAATCGCCTCCTTTATTATCATCGGGGAAGTGGCGAGACGCCGCATCATGGATACGGACGGTTATTATGTGGCCGGGCGCTCCATTGGCCCTGTTACCAATGCCCTTGCCGTAGTATCATCCTACCTTAGCTTGGCTACTTTTCTGGGGTTTACCGCCATGATCTGGGGAATCCAGTCCAAGCTGCTGATTATGTCCCAGGCTTGGATGTGCGGGTACCTGATCATGATTATTACCTTCAGCGGTCCTCTGAGACGAATGGGGACATATACGGCCGCCGGGTATGTGGCGGAACGTTTCAAAAGTGAAAGTGCCCGGCTGATTGCCGTAACCTTTATGATCTTCATTATGATTATGTATGCCGTCAGCCAAATGAAAGGTATTGCTCATGTCTTTGAAATGCTGCTGGGCATCAGTTACGTGCCGGCTCTGTTCATCGGAGGACTCATAGTTGTTGTCTACGTTACCTTAGGTGGTATGTATGGCGTTACCTGGAGCCAGGCGGTCCAGGGTGCAATCTGTGTCATAGCGATGCTTATCCCCGTGATGGCTATCTTGAAAGCACTGGGTGCTTCCGGTTGGATGCTACCTTTTTGGGGCTACGGTAATATGACTCCGGCCATGATGGAGGCTTTCCCCAAATTCTTTTCTACTGTGTTTCATCCTGATGTCCATCCTAAATGGTACCAGGGAATCTTCTTTTCCATGCTGTTCGGAACGGCTTCCGTGCCCCACTACTTGTCACGGGTAGCCTCGGCTAAGACCATTAAAGAAGGCCGCTACGGTTTTTTGATCGGCTTATTCTTCATCGGTTTGGTCAATGTACTCACTTTTGCCGCGGGTTTTTCCGGGGTTCTCTACACCAATATGTTCAATATTGACATAGCTGCCGTGGAAGCCGACAAGCTCCTCTTGATCTTGTCCGATGTTTTTGTGGGTAACTGGGCCCTGGCCATGGTCATGGCAGGAGCCATTGCAGCCGGTGTGTCCACCGTAGCCGGAGCGCTGATTGTGATTGGTACGGGCATCGCCCATGATATTGTGGGCAATTACAGAGAACTTTCCCAAAGGCAAAAGCTGATTCTGGCTCCTGTGGTTACCTTTATCGCCGGTGTGGTCATTATCTTTGTTACCATTAGTCCGCCTACCTTTGCCTTAGCCAGTGTCATCTGGGCTATTGCTCTTTCCGCATCAGTGTTTACTGCACCTTTAATCATGGGTATCTGGTGGAAGGGTGCCAATAAATATGGGGTCATTGCCGGGATGCTGGTGGGTGGTTTCCTGTGTATGTATGCTAATGCCCAGTTTGCTCATCCATCTTTTACCTGGAGCCCAATCTGGTCCAATGTTCCCTACGGTGCCATTCCGTATCCGGGAGTATTATCGGTGCCGGCTTCTTTCGCAGCTTTGATTTTTGTTTCCATGATTACGAACCGGATCCCGTCTTTAGCCGCCGGTATTCCCCGGAAGGAAACCGATTACCTGGTGGAGACAGCCCATGGCTGGCCTGAGGAGACCATTTCTGAAGACAGCCCTCGCTATAGAAGTGATGCGGGTCCTGCCTTAATTGGAGCAATCATGCTGTGCTTTGTATTTTACGCCTTATTTGGATAATATGGCTATTCTACCGGTAGAGAGGCTGTCGTGTTGAAGGGCATGCCGGCAGCCTCTCTGCCGGCACTACTAATCAATAGTAAGGGGTAGTCTTATGGTGTTGCAATACTTTGTAGACCTAGTTGCTATTAACGGTAAGGTGGCTGCTGATATTAAAGACAACCGGTTGACTCTGACTTCCAACCTGATTGTACTTTTGGCCGGGGTTGTTTACGGATTAGTGATCTTCAACATCAAAACCGTGAACAGCATAGCCGAACAGAACTTTATTTTCCTCCTGTTTGCTGTTCTGCTTGGTTTTTTATATATGGTTTCCTCGCAAATCGGTATTACCCTGCTTTTATGGGCCATGTGCAGGCTGCTTAAGGGGAGGGTTCCCTTTATGGCCTTGTTTTCTGCTATCGGTTATGCCTTTATACCTTACGGCATCTTGGCAGTGCTTATTGCTTATTTTAACGGTGCTGTCCTGACTAATTATTTGCTGGGTATTTTGGCAGCCCTTGTATTGCTGTGGCTGGTGCAAATGCTGGCGAAAATCATTTTTGTCATTGAGGATTTTTCTTTAAAAAAGGCTTACATGTGTGTAGTTTTCTCCATGGTTTTTTTCGGTAGTTTTATTTATGTATTCGGCTACTAGGGGTGGCAACCATTGAGAACCCTATTATTGTTAAAGGAGGTCAAAAAATGGCAACCAAGGAATTTCTGGTTGGGGAGCAACGAAAGCCGGAGGGTGATTTTTTCGAAATAACCTTTGGGGATTTACTGGACCGGAGGGCTGAAGAGTACGGGGATAAGGAAGCGATTGTCTATGTCAGCCCCATCCAGGGGAAATGGACCTATAAAGAATTCAGGGACGAAGCCAATAAGGTGGCAAAAAGTTTAATTAAGCTGGGAGTTAAAAAGGGAGATAAAGTATCCATGTGGGGTACCAATATCCCCCAGTGGATCTTCACCTATGCCGGTACGGTCAAAATGGGCGGCATACTGGTTACAGTAAATACAAATTATCGCTCTCATGAATTGGAATATTTGCTGAGACAGTCAGATACTAATACCCTGGTTTTAATTGAAGAGTTCAAGGGCAATAATTATGTGGAATCCCTGTATAAAGTACTGCCGGAACTGAAAGACAGCGAGCCGGGCAAATTGAATTCGGAAAAGCTGCCCCTGCTGAAAAATGTTGTTTTTGCCGGTGACAAGAAATTCCCCGGCATGTTTACCTGGGATGAATTTGTGGCTTTAGGGGCTGACATTTCTGATGAGGAGTTGGCCAAGTACCAAGAGGCCTGTGATCCCCATGATGTATTTAACATGCAATATACCTCGGGTACTACCGGTTTTCCGAAAGGAGTTATGCTCACCCACTTCAATGTGATCAATAACGGCTGGTATGTAGGCGCTGCCCAAAATTATACCGATGCGGAAAGGTTATGTATACCTGTACCCTTTTTCCATTGTTTCGGCTTGACCATGAGCATCACTACTTGTGTGGCCCATGGAGCGACCCAATTGCCTGTTCTGTATTATGATCCTACCTGGGTGCTGGAGACCTTGTCTGAAGGAAAAGCTACAGCCTGCCAAGGGGTGCCTACCATGTGGATTGGTGTCTTGGAGCATCCTGACTTTGACAAATACGATCTGCGTCATCTGCGGACAGGTATCATGGCGGGTTCCCCTTGTCCCATTGAGGTAATGAAAAAAGTTAATGAGAAAATGGCTCCGGAAGTGACTATTTCCTACGGTCTCACGGAAGCATCCCCCGTGATGACAAAAACTACCCCCTCCGATACTTTAGAACGCCGGGTGACTACGGTGGGGCGGCAACTGCCTCATGTGGAAGTGGAGATCAGGGATCCGGCCACAGGTCAAGAGGTTCCCAGGGGTACTGTGGGGGAAATTTGCTGCCGTGGCTATCTGACCATGAAGGGTTATTACAAAATGGAGGAAGCTACCCAGGAGGCCTTTTACGAAGACGGCTTTTTAAGGTCCGGGGACTTGGGCACCATGGATGAGGAAGGTTATGTGAATGTGACCGGTCGTCTGAAAGATATGATTATCCGGGGCGGTGAGAATATTTATCCACGGGAGATTGAGGAGTTTCTTTATACTCATCCCAAGATCCTGGATGTCCAGGTCATTGGTGTACCTAGCAAAAAGTATGGGGAAGAGGTGGCTGCTTACATTAAACTGAGGCCAGGACAGGAGGCTACGGAAGAAGAGGTCAAAGAATTTTGCCAGGGTCAAATCGCTCGTCACAAGATTCCCAAGTATGTCCGTTTCGTTACTGATTATCCCATGACCGCCAGCGGCAAAATTCAAAAATACTTGTTACGTGAGCAAGCAATCAAGGATTTAGATCTGGAAGATGAAATCCAGGTGACTGCTTAATGATGCGGATACCTTAATGTGTCCCTCAGCTTTTTGACAAAAATGCTAGTTTGTTAAGCCGCTATAGGCTGGTAATGTTTGTTTCGCTACGGCGGAGTGCCTACGCCGTTACCGGCAGCAAGCTGCCGACGGCTGAGGCCCAACGCCCGCTCCACAAATCATTACCAGCCTTTCGCTATTTGCCGACGAAAAGCGAAACGGTGTTAATCAATGACAACCACGCTCCTCTGAAGCCCATTATTAACGCCGGTTTGGCTTCTTTTTTCTTGAAAATCTATGAACGAGTTATGAGTTGAATTTAGTAAAGGGGGATAAAAGTGTTTCCGGCAAAAGTGTGGATCAGGGAAGTAGGTCCCCGTGACGGATTGCAAATGGAAAAAGAATTTATTCCCACGGAACGTAAATTGAGGTTTATCAATAGCTTGCTGGAGGCAGGCCTCCAAAGAATCGAAGTTACTTCCTTTGTCAGTCCCAAAGCGGTAGAGCAGTTAAAGGACGCAGAATCAGTAGTAAAGCTGTTAAAAACTAAGGGGCAAGTTGAGTTCAGCGGTTTAGTGATGAATGAAAAAGGCATGGAAAGAGCGGTGGAAGCAGGCATCTCTGAGGTAGTTGTTGTCATATCGGCTACTGAGACTCATAGTCTCCGTAACGGAGGTCACAGTATAGCCCGGTCTCTCCAGCGGATGAACCGTATCGCCGGGATTGGAGCCAGGGAAGGGATCAGGGTCAGGGGAGCGGTGGCTGTTGCTTTTGGTTGTCCTTTTGAGGGGGAGGTACCTGTTGCTGCTCTCGATGGTGTTGTAGCGGTATTGTATGATGCCGGGATCAGTCAGATTACCTTGGCCGATACCGCCGGTTTGGCTTCTCCGGTTCAGGTTAAGGGAATCATGAGTGCTCTGCAAAAGAAGTATAGCAATGTATTGTGGGGCCTGCATTTTCACGATACCAGGGGATTGGGACTGGCTAATGTTTATGCCGGGCTTGAGGAAGGGGTATCTTTATTTGAGTCATCTACCGGTGGCTTGGGAGGATGTCCTTTTATTCCTAACGCCGCCGGCAATGTAGCCACTGAAGATCTAGTCAACATGCTGCATATGATGGGTATCGACACCGGTATTGATCCGGCTAAGCTCCTAAATGCGGCCGGTGAGCTGGAGGATATGCTGGGGCGTTCTTTATCCAGCCGCATGCTGAGGTTACATAAATCGGCCTGCCAGTAAAAAGCACCGCTACCGGCAGTGTTCTGCGTATTGACAAAGTATCATTTTCGCTACACCGCTATAGGCTGGTAATGTTTGTTTCGCTACGGCGAAGCCCCTACGCCGTTACCGGCAGCAAGCTGCCGACG
>JAAYOX010000341.1 GCA_012520135.1 Clostridia bacterium | reverse complement strand
TATGGGAAATTCCCGATTGGATTTGTTGCGGTGCTTCTGCCGCCCATCAAACAGATCATCTTTTGAGTCTTGCTTTACCGGCCTATAATCTGGCTATTGCTGAAAAAGAAGGCTTGGATGTGGCAGTGCCTTGTGCCGCTTGCTATAACAGAATGCGTGGGGCGGAAATTGCCGCTCGTACTTCGCCGGAAATGCAGCAGAAGATTTCCCAAGCCATCGAAACGGAGTTTCAGGGGAATTCAGAAGCAATATCCCTGCTGGACCTGATGGCCAATCGGGTAGGGACCGAAAAGATAGCTTCTCATGTAACTAAACCCTTGACCGGGCTGAGAGTTGCTTCTTATTATGGATGTTTGCTGGTTCGTCCCAAAGAAATTACCGGTTTTGACGATGTGGAAAACCCCACTAGCATGGACCGGATTGTGGAAGCTTTGGGCGGTGAACCGGTAGAATGGGCCCATAAGACGGAATGTTGTGGTGCCGGCCATACTACTACTTTATCTAAAGAAGCCAATGTACTCCTCAAAAACATTTTTGAGGATGCGATCAATAACGGGGCTGATTGTATTGCTTCCGCCTGTCCTTTATGTTTTCTCAACCTTGACATGAGGCAAAAAGGAGTGGAACAGGCCTTTGGCAAGCAATATAACTTGCCGGTTTTCTACTTTACAGAATTAATGGGATTGGCCTTTGGCTATAGTCCCAAAGAAATGGGAGTACCGAAGCATTTTGTTAACGGTGTTCCCTTATTAGAAAAGAAAGATCTGTTAAGACATCCGGCAACAAGGAGGGATGATGTATGAAACGGGTAGGAGTATTTATCTGCCACTGCGGTACTAATATTGCCGCTACAGTAGATGTCAAAAAAGTGGCAGAAGTGGCAGGTGAAATGCAGGACGTAGTTTATGCTACCGATTACCAATATATGTGTTCTGAGCCGGGGCAGGACCTAATTAAAAATGCCATTAAAGAACACAACCTGGATCGGGTAGTAGTGGCTTCCTGTACGCCCCGACTCCACGAACCTACTTTCCGCAAAGCCTGTCATGACGGTGGTTTGAACCAATTCCTGTTTGAAATGGCCAATATCCGGGAACAGGATGCTTGGGTCCATAAAGACAGGGAGGCTGCTACCGTTAAGGCAATTGACCTGGTCCGCAGTGCAGTGGCTAAGGCCACCAAAAATGAGCCTCTGGAAATGGGAAGCATTCCCATCGAACGGAGGGCTTTGGTGATCGGAGCCGGTATTGCCGGTATGCAGGCGGCCATTGATGTAGCCGATGCCGGTTACGAGGTGGTACTGGTAGACCGGGAACCCACCATTGGCGGGAATATGGTCAAACTGGATAAGACTTTCCCCACTTTAGACTGCAGTGCCTGAATAAGCACACCTAAAATGGTTGCTGCGGCGCAGCACCCTCATATTAAAGTAATGACTTATTCCGAAATTGAAGAAGTGGGCGGCTATGTAGGTAACTTTAAGGTAACCATTCGCAAGAAGGCCCGCTTGGTAGATGAAAGCAAATGTACCGGTTGTGGTATTTGTACCGAAAAATGTCCCACCAAAGTAGCCAGCGAATTTGATTACGGTTTGGGACAGCGGAAAGCCATTTATATACCCTTTCCACAGGCTGTTCCAAACGTACCGGTGATCGATAAGGAACATTGCCGGCTCTTTGTCAAAGGACGCTGTGGTATTTGCCAGAAATTCTGTGCTGCCGGTGCCGTTGATTATGAACAGCAGGATGAATTGATTACGGAACAATTCGGTGCCATCATTGTGGCTACCGGCTTTGATTTATTCAAATGGCAGGAAGCTTACGGTGAGTACGGTTACGGCAAGTACCCCGATGTGATCACCAGTATGCAGTTTGAAAGAATGTCCAACGCTTCCGGTCCCACGGGTGGTAAGATCGTCCGTCCTTCCGACGGGAAAGAACCTAAAAACGTTGTCTTCATT
>JAAYOX010000340.1 GCA_012520135.1 Clostridia bacterium | reverse complement strand
TTCAAAGCCCCAATTATTTTAAACTCCCTATTGCATGACAAGAAAGCCTCCAACAGGTATTGCTCATTCCAAAATTTCACATCCTTTAAAACCCATTCATTAAGATAATCCTTTGGTGTGAAAATATCGTGAATATGTATTATCACACCAGAATCGAGTTCCGGTAACAATTCTAAATACTCAAATAAAACGTCTCCCTGAGAACGAATGATATGAGAAGAATCAATGAGCAAAATGTCGTTTTCTTCAAGAATATTAAAAAACGAATTATCCAAATCTTCAACCTTACTCCGAATTACTTTAGCTGAAGTTTCTTCTAACCATCTCATTTCATAGGGTTCAATACAAATATGTTCACAATGATAATTTGAATCTTCCTGCATATTCTGTCTTATAGCCCTTATAGCCATTAATGTTGAATTTCCAGATCCTATTTCTATTATTCTTGAAGGTTTATAAAATCTGATCATGTTAAACAAATACTCGGCATCACCAGACTCATATGAACCATTATGATAATAGAAATCCAACCCATCTCGTTCAATAGGAATCTGCGTCAATTCATCGTTATATTTAAACCTATTAATTAATTCTAGTTGCTCCTGAATATTCAAGTCTATACCGGGTAAGAATCTGTCGTCACGAAGAGATGCTTTTAACTTACTATAATCAAATAACGGTTCATAATAATGATTTCTTATCGGGAAAACCCCGATTTTTAGAAATATATATCTGCTCAGTCTCATGTTCCTAATCCCAACCCGTCTTACCAACCACATTAGCAAGGCACTTATACAAATAAATGGGCTTAATATAATATCTAACAGCGGTAATATACTAATTACATATTTCTTCATACTAACCCCTCATTACATCTTGATTAAGCTTTAGGCTTAATATATTAGTCAGTTGCCTTTAGAAAATTGTCTGCCTTTAGTTACTATAGTTACCGTTGATTAACATACCATTGATAAGTTTGCAAGATCCCTTGTCGTAAGGGCGTCTTTGCTACCCATCCCAGTGCTTTCATCTTGGTTATATCCAGCAACTTTTGCGGTGTCCCGTCAAGCTTATCCGGATTATAAACAATGTCCCCTTGATAGTCGCAGACCTTTTTGACCAGTTCTGCCAATTCTCTTATTGTCAAATCTATTCCAGTCCCAATATTTATACAGCTTCCTATCTGCTGAGAATCGCAATTCTCTATTAAATACACACAAGCATCAGCTAGGTCATCAACGAAAAGAAACTCCCTTCGTGGATTACCGGTTCCCCATATCTCCACCGAAGATTTGTTTTCTATCTTGGCTTCATGAAACTTGCGGATTAGTGCTGGAAGAACATGGGATGTCTCCAAATCAAAATTATCATTGGGACCATAAAGATTGGTAGGCATAACCGAAATGAAATTCGTCCCGTACTGCTTATTGTAGAACTCACACATTTTCAAACCCGCAATCTTAGCTATGGCATAGGCTTCATTAGTAGGTTCCAATTCCCCGGTCAGAAGATATTCTTCTTTTAGTGGCTGGGGAGCAAGTTTGGGATATATACACGAACTTCCTAAAAACAGCAGCTTTTTCACGCCGTATTTATAAGCTGCATTAATCACATTTATTTCAATAGCCTGGTTGTCATATATAAACTCAGCCGGGTAGGTATTATTAGCCTGTATGCCACCAACTTTGGCAGCAGCTAGAAACACATA
>JAAYOX010000339.1 GCA_012520135.1 Clostridia bacterium | reverse complement strand
CTACGAAATAATATATCTGGAAGGGGAAACAGTAGGTACTCATTGGGAGGCCCTGGAGTTGCTGGCTGAATTGGGATTGCCTGTAAACAGGGAGAAAAAATTAGTATCCAACATTGAGGATGGGTATGTTTATTGCCAGGAGTGGAATGAAAAAAGGGCGTCATTGCCATACGAAATCGACGGTATGGTAATAAAAGTCAATAATATAGAGGACCAAAACCGTCTGGGAGCTACTGCTAAAAGTCCTCGATGGGCTATCGCCTATAAATTCCCGGCAGAACAGGCTACTACTGTGTTGGAAGATATTATCGTTCGGGTAGGCCGGACGGGAGTGGTGACGCCGACGGCAATTCTGAAACCGGTTCGATTGGCAGGGACCACGGTTAGCAAGGCAACTTTACATAATGAAGATATGATTCGGGAAAAGGATATTCACATTGGGGATACGGTAGTAGTCCAAAAAGCGGGAGATATCATTCCGGAAGTGGTGGCAGTGTTGCCGGAGTACCGGACAGGCCGGGAAGTACCTTTCCGGCTACCTACCCATTGTCCTGAATGCGGTTCGGAAGTGATACGACCGGAGGGAGAAGTGGCACACCGCTGTACCGGTGGCTTATCGTGTCCTGCACAAGTTAGGGAAGGAATTATTCATTTTGTCTCCCGGGACGCAATGGATATTGAAGGCCTGGGGCCTAAAGTGGTGGAACAGCTTTTTCAGGCAGGGCTCATTAAAGATGCAGGAGATCTATATTTCCTTAAGTACGACGATTTGATCTCGCTGGAAAGAATGGGACAGCAGTCGGTAACTAACCTGCTTAACGCGATAAATGCAAGTAAAGAACGCTCTTTAGATCGATTGATTTTTGGCTTAGGAATTCGTCATGTGGGGGCACGGGCAGCAAAGCTTTTGGCTGACCACTACGGTTCATTGTCTGCCATAGAAGGGGCTGCTGAGGATGAACTGATTCAAATACCGGAAATCGGCCCCAAAGTAGCTGCCAGTATTGTTCATTTTTTTGCCCAGCCCAGCAACCAGGGGGTAATTGCTAAACTGCGGGAAGCCGGAGTCAATATGACCCAGGAAGCCGAACAAAGAGATGGAGTACTACCTTTGGAAGGTAAACAGTTTGTTATTACCGGCACTTTGGAGAGCTATTCCCGCAAAGAAGCCCAGGAGTTAATCGAAAGGCTGGGAGGAAAGGTAACCTCCAGTGTCAGCAAAAATACCGATTACCTGATCGCCGGTGCCAAACCCGGCTCCAAGTACGATAAAGCTCTGAGTTTGAATGTACCTGTTCTTGATGAAGAAAGCTTCAAATCCTTAATCAATGAGTAAGGGCTGAGGATAATTCTGCTAATAGGGGAACATAATGGCACCTCTTTACGTCTAACAGTGCATTAAAAAATTTACAAAGAGGTGCATTCCAGTATGATTTCAAAGCTGAACCTTAAAAAAGCCGCAGCCTGTACCTTAACTGTAGCCATGCTTACGCCCCTGATGGGGTCTGCTGCTTTAGCGGATCCGCCATCTCATGCGAAGGCTCATGGGAGGGAGAAAATCCCGTTTAAGATTGTCCAATTGACCGATATCCGGGGGCATTGGGCTGAGGAAATCCTGGCGGAGATGAGCCTGTCAGGTCTGATTAAGGGCTATGAAGACAACAGATTTCACCCAAGTAATGTAGTAAAAAATGTTGAAGCTCTGGTAATGCTGGTCCGTGGTTTAGGCTTGGAAGAAGAAGCACAAAGGGCGGTAGTAACTGATTTAAAACAATTTAAGAAAATACCTGACTGGGCCAGAGGTTATGTTCAAATTGCCTTAGACCGGGGATTAATCACGCCGGAAGATCTAGACAAGCTAAATCCCAATCAAGGGATGAAAAGAGCACAACTGTGTGCCATTTTGGCCAAAGCTTTAGATTTAGATCCGGAGGAAGGCTATAAATGTAAGCTTGACTTTTCCGATGCTAAAGCTATTCCGGAAGATTTGTTGAAATTCGTCTGTGTCATAGTAGAGAACGGCATCATGAAAGGCTATGACAATAATGTATTCCAGCCCAATAAACCGGTGACCAGGGCGGAAATGGCAGTACTGCTGGAAAGGTTAGGAGATTTGCTTCAGGAGGAGAACAATAACGGAAGGTTAGAGGGAACGGTGGCCAAACTGGGCCGGGACAAGATAACTGTTAAAACTGATGATACTGCCAGGGAATTGCCGCTGGATGACGATGTGGTAATTTATCTAAACCGTGAAAGAGCCGTGTTGGAAGATCTGGCTGTCGGGGATAAAATACGTTTGACAATCAGGGACGGAAAAGTAGTCTTCATTCGTGCCCAACGTTCTGCCGTAGTGGAGACTGTTCACGAGGGTCGTTTGACCCGGTTGGTATTGGGTACAAACAGTAGAGTTACTATTACGGATCAAGAGACGGACCTGACTTTTGCTGTAGACAGCAATACACGAATTTGGGTAGGCGGCAAACGTGCTCTGTTAAAGGATCTGGAAGTTGGAAGGGACGTTCTGATTACTGCTCAGGGTGATATTGCCGTTAGAATTGAAATGTAACACAAGCAGAAACCTCAATCCTTTAGTGGGTTGAGGTTTCTTGGCTTTAATATGAAAAACACTAAAGCGCCGGCAACGAAACCGCCAATGTGGGCCCACCAGGCTACTGATTGGGCTCCTTGCATGGTGCCTAAGCCGGACAAGGCTTGTAGCAGGAACCAGAGAAATAAAAAATAGACTGCTTTGATTTCCGCGATGGTTAAGAAGAAAAAAACAGGTACTAAAGCGGCTATTCTGGCCCTTGGATAAGCGATAAAGTAGGCGCCCAATACTCCGGCCACTGCGCCGCTGGCTCCAATCATGGGAATAGTAGAGGTGGGCTCTGACCAAATGTGAGTAACACTTGCCATGATGCCCATTGCCAGGTAAAAAATAAGGTAACCCAGGTGTCCTAACCGGTCTTCAATGTTGTCCCCAAAAACCCAAAGGTAAAGCATATTCCCCAGTAGGTGCCACCAACCACCATGGAGGAACATGGCAGTAATAAAAGGCAGGAAAGGCTCCCAAGTTCCCGTTAACAACATGCTAAAATCAAGGCCGGAGACCCGAGCCGGAATGATGCCGAATTGCCGGAAAAACTGCTGAAGTTCAGTAGGAGATAAACTTAGCTGTAATACAAAAGCGTAGATATTTAAACCGATCAAGATCCAGTTAACAAATGGAGTACGGTGGGGCCGGATACTGTCTCTTAATGGAATCATTTAGCCACCTCAACAAGCAATTTCAAACTTAGTCTGCCTCAGTCAAGGCAAAGCAACCCTGTTAATTTTTATGATAGCATAAAGTTGCAGTAGTAACTTCAATTTGATATAATTCATAATGGTTTTTAATGGGATTAAATGAAAGAGAAAGAAGTGAATGAAAGATGTTGGATTTTAGCCAAGTAGATGAACTGGCAAGGGCTGCCAAACTGGAGCTGGCGGAAGAAGACAAAGTTGCTTTTGTTAAACGACTGGAAGAACTGCTCAATTATATGAAAAAATTTTTAGCCATGGATCTGGACAACGTAGAACCTTTTACTTTCGTTAATTCTATTACTAACGTGTTACGGGAAGACGAAGTAATGCCCGGCAATGATCAGGATACTGCTTTAGCTAATGCTCCCCTGACTCAAGATGGCTACTTCGTGGTACCCAAAATTGAATTGCTGTAGCTAACAGGGAAAGGAGGAGTTTTCATTGGAATTGTTTCGCTTAACGGCTCATGAACTACATGAGAAGCTGGCCAATAAAGAGATCAGCGTTGTTGATATAGTACATAGTTTTAGGGACCGTGTAGAGAAGACTGAGGGCGATCTTGGTTCCTTTTTGCTTTTTAGCGGTGAGGAAGCAATCCGGCAAGCTAATGATTTGGACAAGGCAATAGCCGGGGGACAAGCATTGACCCCTTTAACAGGTATTCCCGTGGGGATTAAAGACAACATCTGCACCAAAGGTGTTAAGACAACCTGTGCCTCCAAAATGTTGGAGGACTTTGTTCCTACATACAATGCCACGGTAGTAGACAGATTGGCTGTTCAAGGCAGCATTATGTTCGGTAAACTCAACATGGATGAATTTGCTTTTGGCAGCACCGGCGAATTGTCTGCCGTAAAACCCACCAAGAATCCCTGGGATCCCCAACGGGTTCCCGGTGGTTCCTCCAGCGGTTCCGCCGCCGCTGTAGCAGCCGGCCAATTGCCGTTGGCATTAGGTTCAGATACCGGCGGTTCAGTTCGCCAGCCGG
>JAAYOX010000338.1 GCA_012520135.1 Clostridia bacterium | reverse complement strand
TGGTAAACAGCCGGGGAGAAGTTATCGGCATTAACAGTGTTAAAGTAGGGCGGGCAGACGTGGAAGGAATGGGCTTTGCCATTCCCATCAATGATGCCAAACCCATCATCCAGCAGCTGTTGGAAAAGGGTCATGTCAGCAGACCGTTTATCGGTATTTATAATTACCAGGTGATCTCGGAACAACTGGCTCAGTGGTACGACCTGCCTGAGGGAATCTGGGTAGGAGGCATCGTTCCGGGAGGCCCTGCGGAAAAAGCAGGTATGCAGGTAGAAGATATCATTATTCGGATTCAAGACCGGAACATTAAGACAGCGGCAGATTTGCAAAGTGTATTAAAGACCTTAAAGCCTGGGGACCAAATAGTTGTCCGGATAGTACGAAAAGGGCAGGCTCATGATTTGAACTTGACTTTGGGTGAATTACCCCGTTCTTAATATGTTGCTTGAATAGCAACAAGCAGAGGCCGCATGGGGCTGATTTAGACTGTCGACGACGAGCTAATCGGTGTTAATCGAAGGGCTGAATTGGAGCCAAAATCAAAAGAGCGAAGGAGCCTGAGGGATAATGCCGACGGTATGAGTACCCGCAGGGTGCGATTTCGGAGGCATCCTCAGGCGACTGAGCTCATCCCCAAACCGGGCTCCTCTGAAGCCCGTGGTTAACACCGATTAGCAAGATGAAGTTTGTCTACAAGCAGGCCGCATGGTGCGGCCTTTACTTCTGCTGTCTTTCATTGAAGGAGGAACCTAATCGTGGAATTACTGGTAGCTTTAGTAGCAGGATTAATTGCAGGATACCTGATCCAATTATCGGATGCATGGATAAACAGGCTCAATCAAACCATATTTGTATCTCTAGCGGTATTAATGGTAGCTTTAGGGGCCAAAATCGGTGCTGATCCGGAAGTGTTGGCCAATTTGGGGACTTTAGGTTTTCAATCTTTATTGCTTACTTTTTTATGTATTGGAGGCAGCGTGGGAGCTGTTTTGCTGATCGAATGGCGTTGGCTGAGAGGATTTGATAACGGCGACAGCATCAGCACTGCAGAAGCCGGTAACCCTTTTCAATTGGCGGTTTGGATTGGCGGTCTGCTGTTGGCGGGTGTAGCGATCGGATTTTTGCTGCTGGAACCACGGCATCTTCCCTTGTTGGGTAATTTGGTTGCCATGGCTTTATGTCTCTTTCTGTTCGTGGTGGGTGTGGACTTGGCGCGACAGACACATATTTGGCAGGAAATAAGAAAAATGGGTTTGATTGTAGCCCTGATTCCCTTTGGAGTTTTAGCCGGTGGGATGCTAGGGGCTTTGGTGGGCAGTATCTTCCTGGATATTACAGTTCCTATAGCGTTAGCCACCGGTGCCTCCAGCGGCTTTTACAGTTATGCCGGGGTGTTTATTGCCGAAAGGGTAGGGGCCCAGGCCGGTACTATTGCTTTTCTGACCAACTTCTTTCGGGAACTGTTATCTTTCTTCATCATTCCTATCCTTGGTTCCAAGTTGAAAGGGAGATTGGCAGTCATGGCTCCCGGGGGAGCTACTACCATGGATACCACCTTGCCGGTAATTACCCAAACCTTGGGGTCCGGGGTAGCTGCCATTGCTCTCATCAACGGAGCCATTGTATCTTTGCTGGTACCCATAGTTGTCCCTCTTTTATTGCAACTGTAAGCTAAGGGGACAAGCTTACTATCTCAGGTAGCAGAAAGGGGAATGGGTAATTGCAGATTACAATTATAGGCGTAGGGAAGATCAAAGAGAATTACCTGGTCAAGGCCATCGACGAGTATAAGAAGCGATTGGGCAGATATTGCAAACTGACCATCGTGGAAGTCCCTGATGTTAAGGCCCCCGAAAGCCTAAGCGACAAGGAAAGAGAACAGGTGAAAACCGCAGAAGGGGCAAGTATCTTGTCTCAGTTGAAAGACGGCATGTATGTAGTTGCCCTGGATATTAAAGGGCGAATGTTAACTTCTGAGGAATTAGCGGAGAAGATAGACGACCTGGGGGTACAGGGTCACAGCCATTTAGCTTTTATCATCGGAGGCTCACTGGGTTTGTCGGAGCAAGTGCTAAAGAAAGCGGATTTCCGTCTTTCCTTTTCCCCCATGACCTTTCCCCACCAGTTAATGAGGCTCATTCTCTTGGAGCAAATCTACCGGTCATTTAAGATTATTAAGGGTGAGCCGTATCATAAATAGCCAACCTGACTTATTATTATTTTGAACAGCTTGCTCAGGCTGAACTAATACTTAACCGTGGATAGAGCTCCGGAAGCTGTATCATATCTATATACCTCCAAAAACGGGGGTTTTTTTATTACGTAAAATGTCAGTTGCCATTTTAGATGTTGTAGTAGGGCCGGAAACAGTATGAAGCCGGGAACCAATAAGCGAAAAACGGGCCAAATTATTACAGAGGACCGGTTTGGAGTTCAATTAGGTTATAAAATAATCCTAATGGTCATCATTAGGCAATAGTTAAGAAATGTTTTTGATTGGAAGATGTCACGAATTCCTGTGAATAAGTAGTCAGAATAATGTTCATTTTTGTAATAGCTATCAAAGGCGAAATATCAATAAAATTAGAATTATAGTCCCCAATATCTAAAATAAGGAGGCACAAGAGATGAAGGAGCAATTGTTTGAAAGACTCAGTAACGCAATAGC
>JAAYOX010000337.1 GCA_012520135.1 Clostridia bacterium | reverse complement strand
ATATAGATATCACGATTTAAGGCGGAAATGATGCCTTCCGTAACAGTACCGCCTAATTCACCCAAAGGGTTACCAATGGCAACCGCCAATTCCCCCACTACCAACTTGCCGGAATCCCCGAAAACAGCAGGTCGAAGCCCTTTCGCCTCAACTTTAAGCACAGCTAAATCAGTCTGAGGGTCCCTGCCCACTACGTCGGCTACAAAACTTTGGCCGTCACCGGCTGTAACCGAAATACGGCTGGCCCCGTCGATTACATGATTATTGGTAACAATGTACCCGTCTGAGGTAATAATAACCCCGCTGCCGGCTCCTTCGGAAATATACTGTCTCATGACCAGATCCGTTTTTACGGTTTCCGTAGTAATTTCCACCACCGACGGGGAAGCCAGTAGGGCAATCTCCGGAATTGACAAGCATTCCTCATCACCGGATCCGGCGGTAGTAGGGATCATTCGATAATCGCTGCCGGTGGTAATTCCCACCGGGATAACATGGGAGGCTTGTCCGGAAATGGCCAAATTAGCTCCTATCCATCCCGCCAGCCCGGATAAACAAACAGTAACGACTGCTATCAACAATATTCTATTGTTTCTGAACCCTTGTCTCATTGACCTACCCCCTTTAAATATAATTACTTTTATTAACTTAGTCATTGTTTAATCCTTGACTACCATTTCCTTGCCATACCGGTACAAATAATTGTACAATATGTGGCAGTATTAGAAAATAGGGGGGCAAGGTTTCCAATGCTTCTTTACGAAATTCCGGGTCGAGGTACCATCAGGATTAAAAACATCGTTTTCGATTATAACGGAACGATTGCCGTTGACGGTAAGCTCTTAGCGGGCGTCAAAGAGCTGATCCAGCAATTAAAATTAAAAGTAAACATATACATCCTAACTGCCGATACCTATGGAACGGTAGCACAAGAATGCTCTTCCCTGGGTATCGAAACAATGAGCTTTCCCCAGGGAGCAGCCAGCCAAGCCAAAAAAGAAGTCGTGCTTAAGTTGGGCGCTGAAAACACAATGTGTATTGGCAACGGTTATAACGATATCGAAATGTGTAAAACTGCCGCCCTGTCCATCGGAGTTATTGAGCAAGAAGGGTGTTGCAGTAAACTGTTGCTACATACAGATATCGTGGCCACATCCATCAAAAACGCTTTAGAAATTATCCTTAACCCCGACAGGGTAAAAGCAACCCTTAGAAATTAAGGGTAATCCCCATAATTAAGAGATTACCCTTAAGTGTTATTTAAAGTATTCCGGATGGAGTTCCATTAAATAGTTTTTATCAAAGAGCACCCTGGAAAGATGCCTTTCCACCGCCCCTGTAGCTCCTTCCTTATCACGTCTTTTTACGGACTGCAGGATATCATAATGATCATTAACCGTCCTCTGCATATCCATCTCCGCCAGATTTAAAAGGCGTACCCGGTTAAAATGAACCATCACAGAGGCAATGAGACGGTAAGTCATTTCCATATCGCATGCTTTAAACAGCAAGCGATGAAATTCGTTATCCAAAGACATTAAACGCTTATAATCTTTTCGGCTAACACAAGCATGCTGAAGCTGTAGATTTTCTTCCAGGGCGATCATGTCTGCCTCGGCCCACTTGTCACAGGCTAACTGTACAACCGCTTTTTCGATGGTGCAGCGGACAAATCTGGTTTCTTCAACAATCTTAATGTCAATGAGAGAAATGCCTGTTCCTTTTTGGGGAAAGATTTCTACTACACCGGTACGGGAAAGCTCAATAAATGCTTCCCTCACCGGGGTGCGACTAACCCCAAGACTCTGTGCTATTTCATTTTCACTGACTAACTGGCCCGGTTTCAGATTAAGGTTTTCTACATTGTAAAGCAGTACCCTGATCACATACTCCCTGGCAGTCTCCTGTCTTGCCTTTTCCAACACTTCCAACACACTGATAACCCACTTTCACTGTTTGTCTACATTTATATAACCCGCCCGGTGAGTAAAAGTCAATATGATTCTATTTTATCTATGGCTTCCCATAGTCCCAGGATATAGGTAATACCCAAAGCCCGATCGTAAAGACCGTAACCGGGTCTACCGGTTTCTCCCCAAATCATCCGCCCGTGATCCGTCCTGATATACCCACAGAATTTAGCATCGTAAAATGCTTTAACAATCGCAAACATGTCAAATGATCCACAAGAAGACAAATGGGCAGATTCAAAAAAATCCTTGTCTGATTCAAACTTCAGATTGCGGACATGGGCAAAGTGAACTCTTCCTTCACCGGCAAATTCCCGGATGAGAGACGGGAGATCATTAGCCCTGTCAGACCCCAAAGAACCTGTACAAAGAGTAATACCGTTATAAGGACTGTTGTTAAGCTCCAGGAACCGGCGAATATTATCCCGGCTGTTGATCACTCTGGGCAACCCAAAAATAGGCCAGGGAGGATCGTCAGGGTGAATAGCCAGTTTAACATCGTACTTTTCCGCCCAGGGAATCACTGCATCGAGAAAGTACTTGATGTTCTGCCAGTACTGTTCCTCGGTAACAGTTTGATATTTGGCGATTGTAGCAGCCATTTCTTTTAACCTGTCAGGCTCCCAGCCGGGCAGTTCATAACCGTTGGACTGTTCACCTACAGCCTTAGACAACATTTGGGGATCAATTTTCATCACGTAATCATGATTATAAGCCATGGTATTTGAGCCATCCGGTAAGGGCCTGGCCAATTCACTTCTCACCCAATCCAAAACCGGCATAAAGTTGTAGCAGATCACCTTGACACCAATCTGAGACAGGTGTTTCATTGTTTGGATATAGGCTTCAATATATCGATCCCTGGTGGGAACTCCCAGTTTAATATCTTCATGAATATTGACGCTTTCAATTACCTCCAGGGCCAGTCCGGCATCCTCCACTTGTTTCTGCAAAGCCTTTAGTCGCTCCAAAGGCCACACTTCACCTACGGGGATATCCATCAAACTGGTAACTACCCCGGAAATTCCCGGAATCTGCCTGATGTGCTCCAAAGTTATTTTATCAAATCCTGCTCCAAACCAGCGAAAAACTATTTTCAATCACATCACGCTCCACTAGTCGAAAATGAGATTAGGCAGCCAAAGGACTAAATCCGGGAAGAAAATAATAATGGCTATTACCGCAATAACAGCAGCATAAAAGGGCAGTGCCTCCTTAACCACTTCCTCCGGCGGACACTCCATAATGGAAGACACCGTGTATAAAGCAATGCCCAAGGGTGGCGTCATAATCCCCAAATTAACCATGGGCATCATAATCAAACCAAAATGAACGGGATCCACACCAACCTTGGTCACCACCGGTAACAGGATAGGTGTGAGCAATAAGGCAACAACTGTTGTTTCTACAAACATACCGGCAACGATTAAAAAGACTACAATCAGAAACAGTAGGAGAATAGGATTAGAAGTAACACCGATCAAGAACTCAGCCAAATGTTGAGGTACCCTGTCAAAAACAATTCCGTAGCCAATAATACCCGAGAAGGCTACAATAATCATGATCGCACCCACGTCCATGACACTGTTTCGTACCGCTTCTTTAAAATTGGCCCAGGTCATCTCCCGGTGAATAACAGCACCCACAAACATGGCATAAACACAGGCAAAAGCACCGGCTTCAGAAGGGGTAAATACCCCAAACCTAATACCTACGATTAATAAGATAGGAAAGATCAATGCCCAGATACTCTCCCGGGCAGCCACAACAACTTCCTTTAAAGTAGCCGGCTTATTCCTGGCCGGCAGGTAGCCCCTTTTTCTGGAGGTCCAAGATACAACCAGCATCAAGGCAATGGCCGTCAGGATACCCGGGATGAAACCACCGGCAAAGAGACGGCCGATAGATACCTCACCCACGGAACCGTAAATAATCAAACCCATACTGGGAGGAATAGTTGATACGATCAAGGAAGACAAGCCGTTAATAGCTCCCCCGTAACCCCTGGCATAACCTTTCTTAATCATGTCAGGTCCTAAAATCCGGCACTCCATAGCCGCATCGGCGTTGGCGGAACCTGATACTCCACCCATAAGGGTACTAAGGACACAGCTTACCTGAGCCAAATTGCCATACATATGTCCGGTAAGAACGTCGGCAAGTTTGACTAATCTTTTGGTGATACCGGTATAGTTCATTAGGTTTCCCGCAAAAACAAAGAGAGGAATGGCCAGCAATGTAAAAGATTGGGTAGAAGCCACCACTCTTTGTACCACAATAGAGAAAGGGATTTCCGGGGTCATAAGAAAATAAACAACCCCCGAGACTCCGATGGCAAAGGCCACCGGCATCCCAAACATCAGCAAAAACAAAAATACGATTAAAACGGTTATCATAGGCTCAATTCTCCTCAGGGCCGGGCGTTTTTACCAGCTTCGCCATTTTCAGCATTATGGTGATCATCATGCACATGGAACCAATGGGAACGCTAATGGTGGCCCAGGAATAGCTAATTCCCAATGTTTGAAACAACCTTCGCGAACTTTCCATAGCCAAGGGCACTCCGTACCGAACAAGGGCAAGTAGAAAGACCAACATAATAACATACCAGAGCAAATAAATAACCTTACGTCCCATTGGCGAAAAACGCTTTATAATAAAATCCACCCGCACCAAATCAATATTTCTGAGAGCCATATCGGCTCCCAGAAATACTGTCCAAGCTACCAGCAGTAGCGATAAATCCGTGGCCCAGTTCAACGGCATCCCTATGGTACGAAAAATAGCTGAAGCAAAGACCAAAAAAGTAATCACAACCAAAAACACTTGCACCACTGTTTCTTCCAGTCTGCAAAAAGCATCATATAGTGCTTTCATGCCGGTTTTCACCGCCTACCTACTTTTACTTTTTGCCGATTTCTGCGTAAATCTGATCCCTAAGCTCAGTAAGACCTAATACATCATAGGCTTTTTCAGCAGCTGCTTTAAATGCTTCCAAATCGACTTCCACTACTTCCATGCCTGCTTCCACCATTTTCTCTTCAAAATCGGCTTCTACTTGCTGGATATACCTGGCGTTCTCTGCAGCTACCGCTTTCGTTTCTTCCAACAGAATCTGCTGGTACTCTTCCGGCAGAGTTTGGAACCATTTCTCCCCGACAATAATACCGTTGATCAGGTGGAAATGCGCTGTTTTATCAATATACTTAATTACTTCGTAAAGATGAGCCGTATAAGAAGCTGTATGCTGACCTTCGGCACCGTCAATGGCTTTTTGTTGCACTGCAGTATAAACTTCCGTCCAAGGCATGGAGACAGGAGTTGCTCCCATGGCTTTGATGGATTCAGACCATACAGGTGCACCCGGTGTTCTAATTCTTACACCGTTCAAGTCCTCCGGTTTGGTAACCGGCTTATTGGTCAGGAAATGCCTTGCCCCGTCGTACCAGTTAAAAGAAAGCACCCGGATATTATGGTCTTGGGCCAGTTCTTGCTCCCATTCCTTGAAAATATCAGTTTGGGTTACTTTCAACACTTCATCGTAACTGTCAGCAAAGTAAGGAGCACCGATGATCCCGATTTCCTCAACATAGTTGGCCATCCTGCCCCCGTCAGTCAGCACTGCTACGTTAACTCCCTGAATTGCTTGTTCAATGACGTCTTCATCGGAACCAAGCTGGGCACTGGGGAACACTTCCATAACCAGCTTGCCATCTGTCCGTTCACTCAATCTGGCTGCCAGTTGCCTAAAACCTTCTACCATGGGGTGGGTATCAGCCAACTGTGTTGACATTTTCAATTCATAGACTTTTCCTTCATCTGCTGTACCGGTTCCTTCACTGCCTTCAGGTGCAGAAGAGCCACCACCGGAACATCCGGCCAACACTGCCATCACCATCATGAGCACTACCAACAGCGACAAGACCTTTTTCATTGAATAACCCTCCTCTTGTTTGCATAACTTTATTAGTTTATATATTTATCAAGGGTTCTCCTTACGGCCCCCTTGCTAGCCAGCAATTCCCGGAACATGGTTTCCACTTTGGCAGCCATACCATATTCACATAAATCAATTCCAAAGATCTTGGTATTAGAGAGGATTGGTTTGATATGCTCTGTCAAGGGGCCTTCATAGCCTAAAGATACCCCTTTCAAACTGCTTTGAAGCACTTCCAACATAGGATCCGGGCTAGGGGTAAACCGGTTACCCTCATCATCCACTGCCAACAGGTATCTAAGCCAACCGGCAATAAATAGAGGTATATAAGTTAACTCTGAAATATCCCTGCCTGAGGCTAGATAAGCCTTCAGGGTTTCCCCAAAGCGAATAGGTATTTTTTGGGACGTGTCGCAAGCAATCCTTTGAGGTGAATCAGGCAAAAAGGGGTTTGGCAATCGTTTGTCAATAACCTCCCTTAAAAAATCTTCCGGCTTGATAATTCCCGGATCAACTACCACCGGCAGTCCTTCCTGATAAGCCAGCCTTTCTATGAACCTGCTTAAATGCTGATCTTTCATTTCCTCCGCAATAGAGGTATATCCCAACAGACAGCCATAGACAGCTAATACTGTATGCAACGGGTTTAAGCATGTTCCCACTTTCATTTTTTCGACCTTGTCCACCGTTTCCCGGTCCGTAAAGATCACTCCCGCTTCTTCCAGAGGCGGTCGCCCATTGGGGAAAGCATCTTCGATGACCAGGTATTGAGTGTCTTCTCCGTTGACAAAAGAGGAAACAAAAGTGTTTTTGGCAGTACTGACAATTTCAGCACTTTCATAACCTTCCGTTTCCAGGATACTTTTGACTTGCTCTGAAGGGCGAGGAGTTATCTTGTCAATCATACTCCACGGAAATGATACCAGATTAGGGTTATCAAGATAATCCACAAAACCTGGATCGATTAAACCTCGTTTCTGCCACTGCTCAGCAAAAGTCTTGACCGCGTTGGCCAACACAGTGCCGTTACGGGAGCAATTATCCATACTGACTAAGGCCAGGGGCAATTGACCGGCCAAATAGCGCTGATAACACAAATAGGCTACCAAACCCATCAAGCTTACGGGTCTTTCCTTCATGCTTTCGAATTCTTGCATTACACGGGGAAAATAGTTGTTCTGGGAGTCCATCAATGAATAGCCTTTTTCTGTAATGGTGAAACTAACCATCTGCAGAGAGGGAGATGTAAAAACCGCCTCCAAAAATCCATAGTTTCCCCGGGCCGGAATGGCCTCTACAATACTGGCCACTACTTCTTTTTGAATATTTCCGCCAGCCTGCAAAGTGACCACCAAGCTCAAGTTATCGTAAGGCGCATATGCCCGGTTGACAATTTCCTCATCATAAGACTCACAAACAATAATGCCTTTGTTGCTTAACCCCCGGTCCAACAACCGCTGCTGCAACACTGCGGGAAAGGCACGGAAAATATTGCCGGCACCAAAATGAAGCCAGGTAGGTTCAGCTAAAGTGGCTGCTTTGACTTCCTCTACATCAAAAGCAGGTAACCGATACCCTTTTTCCTGCCAAAGGAAGCGATTTTGCAAAGTCTGCAGGTTAAGCTTCATCGTACTCACCTTAATTAAGATTTATTTATATACACTCTTTTAATTTGCCTACTTACATGCTACCATATTAGTATGCAAGTTGCAATATAGAATTGTCCTTACTCAAAATCTTTGTGTTAATCAAGTGGATTTAGAAAGGAGGCAATAATTTGATCAGAAAACTGCAAACACTACAGAGGATTATTGAAGTGGGCGTCGTTGCTGTGGTGAGGGCCCAGAACAGTGAAATGGCGGAAAACATAGCCAACGCCTGTTTGAAAGGGGGCATTCCTTCTATTGAAATTACTTTTACTGTACCGGGTGCCGCTGATGTAATTGCTGCCTTGAGAAGCCGTTTTGCGCCGGAGGAATTAATAGTTGGAGCCGGGACTGTTTTGGACAGTGAAACAGCCAGGATTGCCATCCTTGCCGGAGCAGAGTATATTGTAGGTCCCAACTTCGACCCGGCTACGGCAAAACTCTGTAATCGCTACCAGGTCCCCT
>JAAYOX010000336.1 GCA_012520135.1 Clostridia bacterium | reverse complement strand
TACGACTACAATAATTTTGATGCAGATACATTAAGAATTCGGTTTTGGGATACCGGTACTTATACGGTTCGTTACTATAAAAGACCTGAGCCTGTAGAGGATGAGAGTAGCGAACCTGATTGCAGGAAAGATTTACACAATGCTTTAGCTTATTATATTGCCTATAGGTGGTGGAAACGGAATTTCCCTGGGGAACAAGCTACTCAAAGCTGGTATGAGGAATATTTGACCAGGGTTATGCAGGTAATAAATAAGCAGAAGAAGCAGACTGAGGTTAAGGTTATAAGATAGGGACGAGGGAGGGGATAATGGATGCCATGGCAGGAGTTTGAGATCAAAGATTTTTCCGAAGGTCTGATTGATAAAGTGGATGATGATTTGTTGCCGGATAACGCAGCAGTAAATTGTCAAAACTTTATCAGTACAAAAATAGGTTCTTTAAAGAAAAGAGCAGGACAAAAACGACTGAATAATACTGAATTAGGCGGCTTTATCCAGGGCTTGTATGCTTATTACTACAGCAATCAAAGGAGGCTCGTTGCTGTAGCTAATGGCACCGCCTATTATTGGGATGGCTCTGATTTCGTAGAATTAAAGACCGGGCTTCATGCTTCTGCCATGGCTCAGTTCGCCACCACGGCGAACTACATGGTTTGCTTCAATGGTATCAACCCCCCCTGGAAATGGGACGGGATAGAAGTTTCCGAGCTGGCCAATGCTCCGTCCAAAGGAAGATTTGCTTTGTTTCACAAGGGGAAACTGTTCACAGTAGATGCAGATACCCCGTCCATTATGCGTTGGAGTAACAGTTTCCAGCCGGAAACATGGGAGGAAGTTAACTATTGGGAAGTTAAGGCTGGTGACGGCGATGAAATCACTTGTCTTCGGAAACACCTGGATACATTGGTAATCTTCAAGAAACATTCTTTGCATGTATTAAGCGGAACTAATCTGGACGACTTCAGAATGGAAGAATTGGACGAGAAAACCGGCTGCGTTGGACCTAATGCGGCTGCTATAGATGCGGCGAAGTTGTATTTTGTGAGTGAAAATGGTCTGTATGTTTGGAACGGGATGCAGGCGAAGAACCTAAGCCAAGAACGGATCCCTCACCTTTGGGAGCGGATCAACAAACCTTATCTTCACAAGGCAGCAGTGGCCACCTGGAATGGCTTGATTTGGTTTGCTCTGCCGGAAGGAAGTAGTACTTATAACAACCTGGTTATAGTCTACGATCCAAATGGCGGTAGGTTTTGGGTATTCCGAGGGATTAATGCCTCCTGCTTTGAGATATTTAATGACGGAGTAAGACGGAAGCTTTTAGCAGGTGACAGTGTTACCGGCTTTGTGAATGAGCAGGATACAGGGACTGACGACTTCGGGGAGCCGATAGAAGCATACTGGGAGGGGAAATCTCTTGCGGTAGGTATTGCTGACAGGAAGAATTTGTTTTCCTGGGCGGTTCTCCAGGATATGCCGGGGGCTAATGGAGTTGAGTTGTCTGCCTCTCTGGACTACGGGGAATTTAACAGCTTATCTCCAGGTGATGAGGATAGTTTAGTTAGAAGGTTTGAATTTTATACCGATTATGAGGGACGGTATTTGAAACCGAGATTGAGCCACAACCTGTTAGGCGGCTGTGAAGTGAGAGGGCTAAAGGTTTATTTTAAACCCTTTGTGGGGGTGTTATAGATGGCAAAGGAGCAAGATGTATTTCAATTACCAGTAAGGTTTATAGACCATCAAGACATTGAAGGAATGGCTTTGGCTGTCCAAAGAAACTTCAAAGAGTTGGAGCGGCAGCTTGCTCTTTTGCAGTTGGCTGTGAAAAAGGCCACCGGCGGGGGGATTAAGGACCTTCCGGATAAGGCAAGCATTTGGGACCGGGCTGAGTCCATCAATGAAGACGGCACTATCCCTGCCCAAATGCTTAATGATAAGTTGGTCGGTTTAGAGCATGAATTGCAGCTTGCTGACGAAGCAGTTACGGAAGCCAAAATTGCTGTTGGGGCCATCACTAACAAAAAACTGTCCATTGATGCAGTTACGGCAGAGAAGATTGCGAAGGCGGCAGTGATAGCACAAAAATTGGCTCAAGAAGCTGTTACCGAAGAAAAAATTGCTGGGGAAGCAATAACTGCCGAAAAGATTAAAGCCGGAGCCATAGGCACCGCTGCCTTGGCCGCCGGGGCGGTTACGACAGACAAACTGGATGCCCAGGCTGTAACTGCTGGAAAAATCGCTGCCGGAGCCGTTACTGCTGAGAAAATACAGGCTGGCAGCATAACTAGCCAGCACATTAATGCTGATGGCATAACTGCCAATCTAATCACCAGTGGTGAAATATTAACATCCAATGTCACGGTAGCGAGCCAAGACGGGTATACCAAGTTTCTTGGTGATGGAATTAAAGCACAACACGTAGATGGCGAGTACACACAGATGGGTTACAACGGTTTAAAGAGGTTTATTCCAAAGCCGATTTATACAAAAGTGCCAACAGGTATTCCTAATAAAGAAAACTTTGAAACGGGGTTTATCCCAACCGGATGGGAAGTCAAAAATGCCACAATTTCTAGTGTTAGTTATGAGGGAAGCTATAGTTTGAGGCTTAATCCCGGCGTTCAGGATATTAAGTCATATGCAAGGACAGTTCAAGAAATAACTGGTACTACAACAATGAGTTTTTGGTATCGCTGTACTTCTATATCACAGGGGGATGTTTACGAGTTT
>JAAYOX010000335.1 GCA_012520135.1 Clostridia bacterium | reverse complement strand
TATTAACAGAGCGGCAGTCAGGATGTTGGGGTACTCCCGGAAGGAGCTTTTGGGCAAGGAGATTCACCCGATTATTCATCACACTGATCACCATGATCAGCCTTACCGGCACGAGGATTGTCCTTTGAATCAAGCCATCAAGTCAGGGAAGCCTTTTACTGCCGTTGACGAAATTTTTTGGCGAAAAGACGGCACTCCTATTCCGGTGGAATTGTCTGCGACAATAATGAAACAGGAAGATAAAGTCCTTGGAGCGGTAATGGTTTTCCGGGATTTGACGGAGATTAAAAAAATTAAAGAGCAAGTAGCTAATCTCTCCAATTATGATCTGGTCACCGGAGTCTACAATCGCCGCCGTTTTACCGAGGAATTGCAGATGACGGTTTTGCATTCGAAGCATTTTGGCATTCCCAGTACATTACTCTTACTTGAAGTTGACAGTTACAAAGCAATTAACAGTACTTTAGGGCAAACCGCTGCTGATAAACTGCTGATTGAACTGGTAAAGCTGATTAAGATGGGGTTAAAGGAAACGGATCTGATAGGCTTTTTGGGAGGAAGCGAGTTTGGCATTATCCTCCAGGGACCAACCAGGCAGCAAGCCCTTGATTGGGCGGAGCAACTGTTGGCGGTCATTAAAAAACATGATTTCCGGTTGAACGGTGACTACTTAAATATTACGGTCAGTATCGGTATTGCTCATATTGAACCGGAAGTGAATGATGCAGAGCAGCTATTGGTACGGGGAGAACATGCTTTATTCCAAGCCAGGGAGCAAGGTTTTAATCGTACCCAGGTTTATTACGATCAAGGTATGGCTCCCATGGAGGCTCCCTGGGGTTGGGAGTACAGGCTGAGAAGAGCTCTGGAAAAAGAACAATTTAAGTTGCAGTTTCAACCCATAGTGGATTTACAAACATTTGAAGTGGAGACCTATGAGGCTTTAATTCGTTTAATAGACGATGACGGTCAACTCATTCAACCCGGCGCTTTCTTGCCCTGGGCAGAGCGATACGGCTTAATTGTTGAGCTTGATCGATGGGTCTTAAAAAAGGTCTTGGCTTTTCTGGGCAGTAATGCAAAAGGAAAACTTAAAGGTAAATCCTTGAGCATTAATATTTCCGGCCATACTTTGGCAGACAGGGAATTTAAACGGATTTTAGAGGAAAGTATGGAGAGAGAAAGAACGATTCCCAGTTTCTTAGTTTTTGAAATTACGGAAACTGCGGCAGTGGCTAATCTGGCGGAAGCTCGCGATTTTGTCAATTGTGTAACCCGGTTAGGTCCTCGTTTCTCCTTAGATGATTTTGGTGCCGGTTTTTCTTCGTTGAATTACTTGAAACATCTCCCGGTGGATTATTTGAAGATTGACGGCAACTTTATCCGGGAGCTTACCTCTAATAAAGTAGATCAGCAATTAGTCAAATTCATGGTTGAGGTTGCCAAGGGGTTGAATAAAAAGACGGTGGCAGAATTTGTAGAAAATGAACAAACTGTCCGGCTTTTGCAAGAATACGGGGTAGACTATGGACAGGGCTACTATTTTGGCAAGCCGGAGGATGATTTGCTTGGAAACTAATCCCTGACCACTTCCTAACCGGTGTTAATCCCGGGCTTCAAAGGAGCCCGGAATTCAGCCCTTCGGTTAACACCGGTTAGCTATTTGTCAATAGGCTGCGACGTCATTTAGAGCGTCGGCTTTTTCTTTTTAGCGGTAAATGCAGGGGATGGTTTTAAATTGGCGAATAATAATGAGAGTGAACCAGTATATGTTAATTACGCAAGGTGAATTATAAAGGATTGAGGTGGAGTGTTTTTGGGGAACAGGTACGGCTTTTTTAAAGTATTAATTACCATAATCGCCCTCTTCAGCATAGTTGTCACGGGAACATTGGGTTTTATGATTTTTACTAATTTGGATGGTTTAGGCAGGGCAGCTCAAGTTTTTGCCTTGATCAAAAGCCAGTCCTTAACTGATCCGGATCTGGCAACTCTAATCCAGGGAGCTACCGCCGGTATGGTTCAGGCTCTGGATGACCCTTATTCTGCTTACCTGGAGCCGGAATTGTACCAGGACCTCCAGGGAAATATTCAGGGAACTTACGGCGGTGTAGGTCTCTTAATCACGATGGACACTGATCAAAGGCTGACGGTGGTTTCTCCTTTTAAAGGAACACCTGCACAGCGGGCAGGGATAGTATCCGGCGATCAGATCTTGCGCATCGATGACCGGGATACCTCGGAATTAGATCTGGAACAAGCGGCAGCCCTGATGCAGGGAGAACCGGGAACCCAGGTGGTGCTATTAATCTATCGACAAGGACAGCCTCCCTGGGAAGTGACCTTGATCAGGGAAGTAATCGAAATTCCCACGGTAGAAGGCCAGTTTTTGGAGGATTATCCCGGGATTGCTTATATAGCTGTCACGAATTTTACCGAGCATACCGGAGCCGAATTGGGACAGCTGATTATCGAACTACAACAACAGCGGTTGGAAGGACTTGTCTTGGATTTGAGAAACAACCCCGGCGGCTCTTTGCCGGCGGCCCTGGAAGTAGCTTCCTTCTTTATTCCGCAAGGACCGGTAGTCTATATTCACGGGAAGGGCAGCAGTGAAACCCTTAACACGGTTCATCCCCATCGAATAGAAGTTCCTCTGGTGGTACTGGTGAACGGCGGCAGTGCCAGTGCTTCGGAAATTGTAGCCGGTGCCATTAAAGATACGGGCTCAGGGAAACTGGTGGGAGAGACTACTTTTGGCAAAGGGTTGGTGCAAACGGTATTTCCTTTAACAGGCGGTGCCGCTGTCAAACTGACGACGGCTAAATACTTAACGCCTGGACAACATGATATTCACGAAGTGGGGATCCTTCCCGATGTGAAAGTCGAACTCACTCCTGAACAGGAAAGGGAGGCATTAGCCCATGCCCCTGCCCCCGACCGGGATCCCCAGTTGGCTGAAGCTATAAAACTGCTGCAGGACTATCCCCAATGAGATGGTGGTGACTGCCGGGATGCTTTGGGTACAATTGATTATTGAAGTCTTTCGCCGCATCTTCAGTTTGGAGTTTTTGACTTATTTCCTATTTGCGGTAGCGCTGGTAGCGGTCATGTACGGCCGGATGAATAGAGCAAAAAAACAATTGTACGGAAGCGACGGCGGCAGTGGCGAAGCCATCTGGGGAGACGTAATCAAGGCTACTGCCTTAGGCTTTTTCGGCGGTATTATAGGCAGTATTCTGATGGTTTTGGCGGGAGTCACTTTAAACAATATTGGCATTAACTATCTTTGGATGACGGCCATTCTGCTTTTTTTATTTAATCCTCGCTATTTGTGTTTTTCCTATGCGGGAGGTTTGCTTTCCATCAGTTACCTTTTAACCGGGTTTCCTAGGGTGGAAGTACCCCAGTTAATGGGCTTGGTAGCTATTCTTCACTTCGTGGAAAGTATTCTGATCTTATTCAGCGGCCATTTAGGGGCACTGCCGGTCTATGCCGGTCAAAAACATGGCCGGGTAGTCGGCGGTTTTAACCTGCAGCGATTTTGGCCTATTCCGCTGGTGGTTATGTGGATTGTACCTAGCCCGTATTTCGCTGAGTTGGCCCGGGATTTGATCGCCATGCCTGGATGGTGGCCGTTAATCAGCTCTCCTTTAGCTGATAACCCTCACGTGGTCTACACCATGATACCGGTGGTGGCTGCATTAGGCTACGGGGATTTAGCGGTGACAGATACTCCTGTTGGAAAAAGCCGCTGGTCGGCGGAACGATTGGCCGTCTACAGCCTGGTACTCCTTGTTCTGGCCATCGTTGCTTCCCATTGGGGATGGGCAGCCTGGCTGGCTGCTTTGTTTGGGCCTTTGGGTCACGAGTTCCTCATTTTAAAAGGACAACAGAAAGAACTCGGGGGAACACCTTTATACTGCAAACCGGAGCGGGGAGTGATGATCCTGGATGTACACCCCGGCTCTACGGCGGCGAAAATGGGGCTTGCCAGCGGGGATATTATCTTTTACCTGGACGGAGAACCGGTAAACAGCAAAGAGGAACTAGCCCGGCAGTTAGCTTTCCGGTCTTTATATGTGACTATAGATTACCTCCGGGGTGGGCAATTGCGGCGTACCCAAGGTAAAATGCCTTTAGGGACAAGTCTGGGGATTATTCCTGTGCCTGAACCGGGGGATGCCTCCCAAGTTCAATTTAACGTCAAAGGCCCCCTGGCTCGTTTATGGTCTCGTTTGAAAAACAGGAGAAAATCGGGTAACCGGTAATCGTGCCGGGCACAAAACCGGTAAAAATACCGGAAGCCGGAATAGGAAGGTTTTCGACCCCCTTTTGGAGAATATTCCGAATGAAAAGGGGGTTATTGTATGCTGGTGTCGGATATTATGACCCAACCGGTAATTACCGTTCAAGGAAACGCCTCCTTACGGGAAGCGGTTAGTTTATTTCGCCATAAGCAAATTTATAGTTTACCGGTAATCGATGAGCAGGGGGTTATTCAAGGCCTGTTTACCAAATCCCACCTGTTGGATATCATCGAAAAGGAGCTTAGTCTGGATTTACCGGTAGACAGCATTATGATCCGGCGGGTGGTAACCGTAGGTCCTAACACACCGGTAGAACAAGCCTACAACCTGGCTTTGCGCCAGGGAGTTTCCCGGCTGCCCGTGGTGGACGAGAATAACAGGGTAATCGGTATCGTTACCGGCAATGATGCCTTGCAGGCTTTGGAAAGGAAAACCAGGCGATCCCTATCCTATTACCAACAGGAACTAACTCGTACTCGGGATTATCAATATACTTTTGATAATTTAATCGGCAGGGGAGAGCGGATTAAGTGGCTGAAAAGAGAAGCCCAGGTTGCCGCCCGCACTAACTCTACTATTTTGATCAGCGGTGAAAGCGGCACCGGTAAAGAGCTTTTAGCCCACGCTATCCATTGCGCCAGTCCCAGAAGTAATGCTCCTTTTATCAAAGTCAACTGCGCCGCCGTACCGGAGCATTTGCTGGAGTCGGAATTATTCGGTTACGAGGAAGGTTCTTTTACCGGTGCCAAAAAAGGGGGCAAACTGGGCAAGTTTGAACTGGCGGACGGGGGTACCATCTTTTTGGATGAGATTGGGGACATGCCCCTGGCTATGCAGGCTAAACTCCTCAGAGTGCTTCAGGAGCGGGAAGTGGAAAAGATAGGCCGCACCGATGTAGTCAGGGTGGATGTGAGAGTCATAGCCGCCACCAACAAAGATTTAGAGCAAATGGTTAAAGAAAAGGAATTCAGGGAAGACCTGTATTACCGCCTTAATGTCATCGATCTTCACCTGCCCGCTTTAAGAGATCGCCGGGAGGATATTCCCCTGTTGATCGAACATTTCCTGAAAACTTTGGGGACGGAATTAGGCAGGAAGATCAAAGGTATTACACCACAAGCGGAAAATTTGTTGGTTCAATACGACTGGCCCGGCAATATCAGAGAATTGAGAAACAGCCTGGAGCGGGCCATTGCCTTGTCCTTGAATGATGTCCTGGATGTGGAGGATTTTAAGGGTTTGTCCGGTGATGATGTGCCCGTCAAGCCAACGGTGCCGGTGATGCCTGTGGGAACCTTGGCGGAGGCGGTGGAAAAAGCTGAAAGAGAAACGATTAAGAATGCCCTGTCCTATACTAACTATAATAAAGTGGCAACGGCTCGTGTTTTGGGGGTACATCGCTCCCTGCTGTACCGGAAATTAAAGCAATTGGGTCTTGATTAAACTCAAAAGCAAACCGAGTGTCGACTCAATAGGACAGATGTCCTAAATTATAGACAACTGTTCTGCTTTCGTGGACATTTTTAGTGAAAGAACAGTAAAAGCATTGCCGGCCAAGGCCTTTGCCCCATTTTGGCCAACTAGAAGGCTAGTGGTGCATTAAATGATGTCCTATTTATGCAACACTTGGTTTTTATAATTGTGACTAAATTTACTTTTTTCTGATTTATACGTAATATGCTGACAGTGGGGTAACCCTTGTCAGCATTAGTTTTGCGCCTGCCCGGTTTGAATTATAGCAATAAACAGAACATTATGGCATCGTTTTTGCTACTAAGGATAGAGCAGACAGGGGTGGGGGGTGCCTGGATCATTGGATTATCGTTTTACTTCAGAACAGTTGGCATTGCAGAAAATGGCTCGGGATTTTGCCCGGCAGGAGATCAGCCCTTTGGCCCTCAAAATGGATGAAGAGGAAGAAATGGATCCTTTTCTCATCCAAAGGTTGGCAGAGTATGGCCTCCAGAGTCTGAATACTCCCGTTGAGTATGGAGGTTCCGGTCTGGATGCCGTGGGTATTTGTATTGTATTGGAGGAATTGGCCAAAGGATGCGCCAGTGTAGCGGTCACTTCGGCGGCAACTGCTTTAGCTGCCTACCCGTTGCTATTGGCAGGCACCGATGAGCAGAAAAAGCGGTTTTTGCCTCCCATCGGGGAAGGAGGCGGATTGGCATCCTTCTGCCTTACAGAGGCTGAAGCAGGTTCCGATGCAGCTTCTATTACTTCGACGGCAGTGCGCTATGGCAGGGAGTATGTATTAAACGGTGCCAAGGCTTTTGTGTCTAACGGTGGCAGTGCCGAATTTTACTTAGTTTTTGCTTCTACGGATCGGGCCAAAAAAGCCAAAGGTATTTCCGCTTTTGTAGTTCCCCGTGGTACCCCGGGCCTTAAGTTTGGCAAGCGGCTGCGAAAAATGGGTATCAGAGCAGCCGATACCAGGGAAATCATTCTGTAAGAAGTACGAGTACCCGTCGACAATTTGGTTGGCCGGGAAGGCCAGGGTTTCGTATTGGCCATGGAAACATTGGATTTAGCCCGACCTGGTGTGGGGGCAATGTCCATCGGCATTGCTCAGGCTGCTTTTGATGCGGCTTTGAATTACGCCAAAGAACGGCGGCAGTTTGGGAAACTAATCGGGGATTTTCAGACGATACAGAATATGTTGGCCGATATGGCGATGAAAGTGGAGGCCGGCAGGCACCTGGTATTCCAGGCTGCTTGTAAGTTGGAAGAAGGTCTTCCTTTTACTAAAGAGGCGGCTATGGCTAAAGCTTTTGCTTCAGACGTAGCTATGGAAGTAACTACCCAGGCAGTGCAAATACTGGGTGGTTATGGTTACATCAGGGATTATCCCGTAGAAAAGTATATGCGGGATGCCAAAATAATGCAGATTTTTGAGGGTACCAACCAGATTCAAAGGCTGGTGGTTGCCAAACAGCTTTTTGCCTGAGGAGGAAGGAGGTTAAGAACCGGCGTAGCAAGTGGTTTGTAACTCTATCAATAATCTAGATATTAATTTAAGGAGGGATTCCTTTTGAACATTGTAGTGTTAATTAAGCAGACC
>JAAYOX010000334.1 GCA_012520135.1 Clostridia bacterium | reverse complement strand
TAGCGGGCTAAATCCAACACATCGGGCCTGACTAAGGGTTCTCCCCCCGAAAAGAGGATCACGGGAACTTTGAAAGCGGCCAAATCATCGATGAATTGTTTCGCTTCCTGGGTATCAAGCTCTCCTTCGTATTTTTTGGCTTCGGAACCGGCATAACAGTGAATACACTTAAGGTTACAGGTTCGAGTGCAGTTCCAGACCACTACCGGACCCATTTGCTCCGTAGCACCATGAACGGCCCCCCGGGAATCATGGCTATAGCGTAGGCTGTCGCCATAAAAACTGGTGTCGCATAAGAGTTTGGTTACGCTGATCAACAAGATCCCATCCTTTTAATAAAATAATTGATAATACCAACAATGCAGATTATTGGTTAAGGCTATTAATGGTTACGGAGCGGGCGTTGGGCCCACAGCCGCCGACAGCTTGCTACCGGTAACTTTGTTGTGGCTTCGCCAGTGCGAAATGACCATTATTAGCCTTGCAACACGTACATTTATAATTAGTTCTGATCTTCCAGTATGGCGTTAACAAGACCATCAATAGCATACTCTTTGGCTTCCACGTGAACTTGCAGCCCTAGTTCCCCAGCAGTCTTGGTGGTAATGGGTCCAATGGAAGCCACCTGGACCCCGGCCATCAGTGCCTCTTTTTCTTCGGAAGGCAATGCCTCTACAAAATTTCTTACTGTCGAGGAACTGGTAAAAGTAACCAGGTCAATTTCTTGGGCACGCAAGGCACCCAAGAGCCTGTCAACTTTATTTTGGGTTTTAACAGTCCGGTAGACGGTTACGTCTGTCACCTCCGCCCCTAATTCAGCTAAAGCCTGGGGCAACACCTTCCGGGCAATATCCGCCCGGGGTAACAGTACCTTCTCTCCCGGCTGGATTCGTCCTGCCAGCCCTTTAATAATTGCTTCGGCCACATATTCCTCAGGCATATATTCAACCTTTAAGGCCAGCCGTTCCAAAGCTTCCCGGGTTTTGGGACCGATGGCACAGATCTTAAGGCCCAGCAAATCCCTCACGTCCCGGTCCTTGGCCAACAACCGCCGGAAAAAGCTATCCACTCCGTTGACACTGGTGAATATAATCCATTGATATTCCGGCAAAGTATCGATGGCGGCATCCACCGGTGCCCAATCAAGGGGCTCCGCAATTTCAATGGCGGGAAACTCGAAAACTTGAGCACCCAGTTTTTCCAGAGCTGAAGTGAGATTGCTGGCCTGCTCCCTGGCCCTGGTCACTACGATGCGCTTGCCGAAAAGGGGCTTTTGCTCAAACCATTTAAGTTTATCTCTTAAGGTCACAACTTCCCCAACAATAATAATGGCCGGATTAGCGAAATTGGCATCCCTGGCCTTTTCCACGATATCAGCTAAAGTACCGACCAGGGTTTCCTGTTCCGGCCTGGTTCCCCAGCGGATAAGACCTACCGGAGTACCGGCGGCACGCCCGTGGGCCAACAATTTCCCTACAATCTTGGGTAGATTGGCCATTCCCATTAGAAATACTAAAGTACCCAATCCGGTAGCCAGCTTGTCCCAATCAATGCTGGTCTCTTCCTTAGTGGGATCTTCATTGCCGGTAATAATACCGATAGTGGATGTAAAAT
>JAAYOX010000333.1 GCA_012520135.1 Clostridia bacterium | reverse complement strand
TTCATTAGTCAACAGCATGAATTCTTCAATAATACTTTCAGCAATTGTACGGCTGCGTTTTTCAATGGCCGCGGGCTTCCCTTGCTCATCCAAAATCACTTTAAATTCTGGGAAATTACAATCCACGGCACCTCTTTTCAGCCTGCGCCGGTACAATTTTTTGGCCAAATCCGCCATCATTTTAAACTCAGGCAGGAAATCCCGGTACTTCTCCGTCAGTTCCGGTGTTTCATCTTCCAAAATGCTGCGCAAATCATCATAAGTCATCCTCCGGTCCACTTTAATGACCGAGGGGGTTATCTCGTAGCTATTTACTTTCCCTTCCCGGTTAAGCTCCATAATCACCGTCATGGCCAGTCTTTCTTCCCCGGCATTTAAACTGCAGATGCCGTTGGACAGCTTGGGGGGAAGCATGGGAATGACCCGGTCCACCAAATAGACACTGGTTCCCCGGTTGAAGGCTTCCTGATCCAACAGGGAGCCTTCCTTGACATAATGGCTTACATCAGCAATATGGACCATCAGGCGCAGGCCTTCTTCCCCAATGGCCTCAATGGAAATGGCATCATCCAAGTCTTTAGCGTCTGCCCCGTCGATGGTGACCGTCTTTACCCGGGTTAAATCAGCCCTGCCTTCTCTTTCCTCCTGCAGCACAGTTTCAGGCAGGGAAGCCGCCTCTGCCAGCACCTCTCCGGGAAATTCCTCCGGCAACCCGTATTTCCTGACAATGGACAGCACATCCACTCCCGGTTTATTGGCTTGCCCAAGGACTTCAATAATCCTGCCTTCGGGATTGCGCCGGCCTTCCGGCCAGCGGGTAATAGCTACCACCACTTTATCCCCATGCCGGGCGTTACCGGCATCTTCAGCGGCAACAAAAATGTCCGTGGCCAGCCGGCTGTCGTCGGGAACAACAAAACCGTATTTTTTGCCCCGGTCAAAAGTACCCACAATCGTTTCGTTGGCCCGCTTGAGGATCCGGATCACTTCCCCCTCCGGCCGCTGACCCCGGCCTTTAGGGGGATGAAGCCTTACTACCACCCGGTCGTTGTGTAAAGCTCCGTTCAACTCCTCTTGAGCGATATACACGTCGGGATGACCGGGCTGGGAAGGAAGTAAAAAAGCAAATCCTTTCATATGCCCCTGAATCCGGCCCGACACCAACCCCATCCTCTCCGGCAGCCCGTACTTGTGTTTCCTGGTGAGAATGACTTCCCCTTCCATTTCCAGTTCTCTTAACAACGACAGGAACGTAGCAATATCTTCAATTTGCAACTCCTCCACCAGTTCCTGAGCCGTTAAGGGCTTGTATGTACTCTGCCTCATGATCTCCAATAATTCTTCTCGTTCCATAACAACTTCCTTTCTGTGAAAAAACCGGTTTGCCGGAGTACCCGGCCAAACCGGCAGTTCTCTCTTTTCTTATTATTAACAGTTTGACAGTGAATAATGCTCCAATGACAATCCAACAGGCTTAAAGACCACAGGGGAATCTTTACACCCCGGCGTTGGACACCGGCAACCGTTCTATAGTCCCAGTTCTTTAGCGGCTCCCTGCATTGCTTTCAGGCTGATCTCCAAAAACTCTTCCAATTCCAGTCCTAACTCGGAACAAGCGGCAATCTGCTCTCTATTGGCTCCCCTGGCAAAAGACTTTTCCCCAAAGCGGTTCATTAGGAAAGGAACATCCACCGCCGCTAGGCTCTTTTCCGGACGGATCAAGGCTCCGGCCACAATCAAGCCGGTAACGGGATCCGTAGCATAAAGTGCCTTATCCATCAGACTGTTCCTTGGCAGGCCATGGGCGCAGTTATGGACTTTTACTGCATAGATGAGCTCTT
>JAAYOX010000037.1 GCA_012520135.1 Clostridia bacterium | reverse complement strand
TTTGGGTATTGAAAGTGCAGGAGTTAACCCCTTACGGGGTCAGAACAACGTGCAGGGTGCCTGCGATATGGGCGCACTGCCCAACGTATTCCCCGGTTACCAGTCGGTAGCAGATCCCAAGGTAATTGAGAAATTCGAGCAAGCTTGGGGAGTTACCTTAAACAGGCAGATGGGTCTACGGATTCCGGAAATGCTGGACATGGCTCTTTACGGTAAAGTAAAAGCCATGTATGTTATGGGTGAAGATCCCGTGCTGACCGACCCGGATGCCAACCATGTGAGAAAAGCTATTGACAGTCTGGAATTCCTGGTAGTACAAGACTTGTTCATGTCCGAAACTGCCAAGTATGCTGACGTTTTCCTGCCGGCTACCGGTTACGCGGAAAAAGACGGCACCTTTACCAATACGGAACGTCGGGTCCAGAGAGTTAGGAAGGCAGTAGACGCTCCCGGCGAAGCACGGTTAGACTGGGAGATCATCTGTGAATTAGCCCGCCGGATGGGTTATGATATGGATTACTGCTGTTCCGAACAGATTTTCAATGAGATGAGAAGCTTGACCCCAAGTTATGCGGGGATCACTTATGCTCGTATTGACCAGGTTGGTATCCAGTGGCCTTGCCCAACGGAAGATCACCCGGGTACTAAGTTCCTCCACGTAGGCAAGTTCCCCAGAGGGAAAGGCCTCATGCAGGGAATCGAATACGAGCCCCCGGCAGAATTGACCAATGAAGAATATCCCGTGCTGATGACTACCGGTAGAATGTTGTACCACTACAATATTGCTACCCGTCATTCCGCCAATCTGGACGGCCTCCGTCCCCACGAATTGGCCCAGCTTAACCCTGAAGATGCAGCTAAGATTGGGGTGGAGGAAGGAGGAGAGATCCGGGTTACCTCCCGCCGTGGTTCTATTGTCACCAAAGTGACTATTACGGATAAGGTACCTCCCGGAGTCATGTTCATGACTTTCCACTACAAGGAATCGCCAGTCAATGAATTGACTAACTCCGCATTCGACCCCATCAGTAAAACGGCGGAATACAAGGTGTCGGCAGTCCGCATCGAAAAAGTATCATAAACTATCCAAGGAGCAGCGAGGCTGCTCCTCTTAATTTTGGATAAAAGGTAATAAGGCCCATAAAATTTACTACGCTACGGCGAAGCCCCTACGCCGTTACCGGGAGCAAGCTGCCGACGGCTGTGGGGACAACGCCCGCTCCGTAAAATATTATGGGCCTTAATGTTTCCTGTTAAGTTGATATCTCAGTTCTGTATACTTGGTAACGATGCAGCACCGGGCATTGGAGCGTTTTTTCGATGAGGCCTCTTACGGTACGGTTGTTCTCCATGATCAAAGAGATTTCCGCCGTGGGGCAACCTTGCTCTTTAACGATCTGAATTGCTTTGATAATCAGGAGGGTGCTTAGGCCTTTGTTACGGTATTGGGGTTTCAGTCCCAGTACGGCCGCCCGGATCTGGGGGTCGGTGGGTTTTAGCCCCGGCCGGGTATTGGGCTGTAGCAAGCAGATACCTGCCGGTTCCCCGGCAACATCCAGCCGGAATAACAACTCAGGATGAGGGGAGAAACGGTATTGGCGCAGTATCCCTCTGGCTTCCTCCGGGGTTAAAGGCACGAAGCCCCAATTGTTCTTCAGGCTTTCGTTATATACCTCTGTCAAAATTTCTGTTTCCTGCCTTAAATCGCCTTTGGCCTGAAAAACGATTGCAGCATCATATCTTTTTAACGCCCTGGCTTCCAGGGTGAAGAAATGGTTCGGTATTGGCATATCATGCCGCCACAAATATGACAACAGCCCCATTGCTTTAGTAAGGCCACAGTTTTCCAGGAGTTGTTGATAATAAGGAGGATTATAAGTCAGGTTCTGGTGGGGGAGAGTGTCAAATCCTTCAACCATAATGCCTACTTTATCATTGGTACTGGGTGAAATAGGACCGAGCATTACCGATTTGCCCCAGGATTTAAGTTTTTCCGCGGCTGCCATAAGCAACTCCCGGGCTACTTGCTGATCTTTAATACACTCGAAAAAGCCGAAAAATCCTTCCTGAACAGATTGGTGTCGTGAATCAACAATAGCGGCTATCCGGCCTATCATTTCCTCGCCCTGCAAAGCGATAAAGGCGGCAGCCTGCCTGTAAGGGTCTCCTTGGCTTAATACCCTAAGGTTGCGGGTTTCCTCCCAAACATCTTCTTCGGGATAACCGGTCTTGCTATAGATCTTCTCCTTTACTTGGGCGAAATCCCGCCAGTCTTGACGGCTATCCACCTCACGAATGGTCAAGAGGGTCATAGAGCTCTTCCTTTCTTTTACCCATTTAGTTTTGAAACATCTATAACAGCTTATGGCCAAATCGCTCCATTGTTGTTAGGAAATTTTGCTAAGATATTATAAATAACAATAGGAATGGAGACAATCTTAACAGTGGTGAATAAGAATTTTCGACTAGGGAGGATTGAGTATGGAATTAAAAGGGAGCAAAACGGAAGCCAACTTGAAAGCTGCTTTCGCAGGAGAGTCTCAAGCCAGAAATAAGTACACTTACTATGCCTCAGTAGCAAAGAAAGAAGGATACCACCAAATTGCTGCTATTTTTGAAGAGACTGCCGATCATGAAAAAGAACATGCCAAACGAGCATTAAAATTTTTAAACGGTATTGGAGATACTAAAGCCAACCTCAAAGATGCCGCCAACGGTGAAAACTACGA
>JAAYOX010000332.1 GCA_012520135.1 Clostridia bacterium | reverse complement strand
TCATGTTCGGCGATTTTCTGCAGCAGTTCCATCCGTACCAGAAAATCAGTCATGCTGGTAGATTCCATCAGGACTTCTATGTAGCTGACATCACCCTGGTGATAGATCTCCACAACCCGTTTCCTGAAAACCTCCGTCCGTTCCGCCAAATCCGCTTCTGCCTCATTCAGTTCCTGCTGTGCCTGGGTCACCCTGGCAATGGCTGCCGTCAGCTGTTCCTGAAGGTGATCCAGATCTTTTTCCACCGCTGCAATATTCCGGTCCAACTCTTCCATTTGCTGACTCAAGGTCTTTAATTCCCGGTCTTTAGCCTGGATATTCTGCCGGTACTCCTGGATCTGCCTGTCCACCCTTTGCTGCTCGTTTCTCAGTTCCTCCAATTCCCCTCCGTAGACCGGCAGCAAGGCACAAATGATAACCACTAAACCTAGAACTAAGGCTAAGCCCTTTTTCATTGTAGTGATCTCCCCCTATACTTTAAGAAATCGCCGCATGGAAATAATACTGCCTAAAGCGCCTACAGCCGCTCCCCCGGCGAGCAGTTTCCACAGGATCTCATAAACCGCTGCTCGATCAGTGACTAATGCCAGGAAAGAAATATTGGTTGTCACTTGATCCAGCAACGAGAAATAACCGAAATAGAGGGCCAGGCAAGCCAATGCCGCCCCAAAAGCACCCAAGAAAAAACCTTCCAGGAAAAAAGGCCAGCGGATAAACCAGTCACTGGCACCCACCAGCTTCATGATTTGCAATTCCCGCCGCCGGGCGAAAACCGTAAGCCTTACCGTAGTGGCAATCAGAAAAACGGCAGCTCCAACGAGCAGCAGTATTAAGGCACTGCCTGCCCAACGAACCCAGCCCAAGACCTGAAAGAGCCGTTCCACTTCCTGTTGCCCGTAATCCACCTTATAAATCTGGGGAATCTGGGCCAACTGACCGGCGATCCTACCTACCCGATCCGGCTCCCTGGCTTTGACCACAAAATAGTCCGGTAAGGGGTTGTCCCCTCCTAACGCACCCAATAAATCCCGGTCCCGGCCATAGCGGGCATACATTTGTTCCAAACCCTGCTCTTTGGGGACTAAAGTGACTGAAGCAATTCCAGGCAGGGACCTGATTTGTTCTTCCAATTGCAGTACTTCCGATCTGGGCACATCTACCTCAACAAAAGCAACTACTTCTATATCCGACTCCAGCTTGGTGGCCATAAAATTCACATTAGTAACCAACAAAGCAAAAATACCTACTAAAAATGCAGCAATTGCTACCGTGCTTACAGCAGCCACACTCATCCAGAAATTGCGCCTCATGGACTTGAATGCCTGCTTGAAGTAATAACCGATTGTCCTAAACTTCATCCTTGTAAACTCCTCTTTCCTCGTCCCGCACTACTTCTCCTCGTTCCAGGGCAATCAGCCGCTTTCTCATTTTATTGACAATATCAACGGCATGAGTAGCCATAATAACCGTAGTACCCCGGCGATTAATGTCGTTTAATATTTCCATAATCCCCCATGCAGTGTCTGGATCCAGGTTGCCGGTGGGTTCATCCGCCAACAGGATTTGAGGCCCGTTAACAATAGCCCTGGCAATAGCGGCTCTTTGCTGTTCTCCGCCTGACAGTTGAGTAGGAAGACAATCGGCTTTGCCTGCCAGCCCCACCATTTCCAATACCTCCGGCACTCTTTGCCTGATTATTTTCCCTGGATATTCCATTACTTCCAAGGCAAAAGCCACATTATCGTAAACGGACCGGTCATTTAATAGGCTGTAATCCTGAAAAACCACCCCGATATTACGGCGGAGAATAGACACATCTTTTTTCTTCAGCCTGTTAATACTCCGGTTGGCAATAAGAATTTGCCCACGGGAAGGTTCTTCTTCTTTAAATATAAGGCGGACAAAAGTGGACTTGCCGGCTCCACTGGAACCGATTAAGAACACAAATTCTCCCTTTTCGATTTTAATATTGATATCCCTCAAGGCAACTACTTTATTGTTATAAATTTTTGATACATTGACAAATTGAATCAAGTCTCTTCCACTCCAATGCTAAACCCTGACAATCCTTGTCATTTCAACGCCTGTTATGTATGTCAAGTTCGACAATAGGACATAAATTCCTCCACCCAAATGAAGCTTGTAAAAAATTGTTACCCATCAAGCAAAAAAGCTAAGCCTTGAAAGGCTTAGCTCAGACTGTAGACAAAGGCAAAATCGATGTTAATCAGAGGGCTGAATTGGAGCCAAAATCGAAAGAGCGAAGGAGCCTGAGGAATAATGCCGACGGTATGAGCACCCGCAGGGTGCGATTTCGGAGGCATCTGAAGGCGACTGAGCTCATCCCCAAACTGGGCTCCTCTGAAGCCCGGGATTAACATCGATTTGGTTTTGAGAGTTTATCAACAAGCAGAGCTAAGCCTTGGATGGCTTAGCTCGATTCTTTAACCCACTTTTGGGGCGGCAGCTCTGACGACATCTGCCACCCGGTTAAACTTGCTGAAGTTTTCCACGAACAGTTTAGCTAGTTTTTGGGCTTGGGCATCATAGGCTTCTTTATCCTCCCAAGTCTCCCGGGGATCCAGGACTCCGGCAGGAACACCGGGGCAGAATTTCGGCATAGCTACCCCAAATACAGGATGAGTAGTATACTCTTGTTGCTCCAGTTCTCCCGTTAATGCGGCCGTAATCATAGCCCTGGTGTATGTAAGGTTCATCCGTTTGCCTACTCCATAAGGGCCACCGGACCAGCCGGTATTCACCAGGTAAACTTTCGCCTTCTGCTCATCAATTTTTTGCCCCAGCATTTCTGCGTAAACAGACGGGTTTAGAGGCAGGAAAGGTGCCCCGAAACAAGCTGAAAATGTTGCTTCCGGTTCGGTAATCCCTCTTTCCGTTCCTGCCAGCTTGCTGGTGTACCCGGACAAAAAGTGATACATAGCCTGCTCTTTGGACAGCTTGGCGATGGGCGGCAACACCCCGAAAGCATCCGCCGTCAAAAAGATAATTGCATTAGGATGTTGAGCAATACCCGGGATCAAAGCGTTGGAGATATAATTGATTGGGTAGGCAGCACGGGTGTTTTCCGTCAAGCTGCCGTCATCGTAATCGGCAACCCCGGTTTTTTCATCCACCACCACGTTTTCCAACACGGAACCAAATCTAATCGCCCTAAAAATATCCGGTTCCTTTTCCTCCGAGAGATTAATACATTTGGCGTAACAGCCGCCCTCAATGTTGAAAATACCGGTATCTGACCAACCGTGTTCGTCATCACCAATCAGAAAGCGATTAGGATCTGCAGACAAAGTGGTTTTTCCCGTGCCGGACAAACCGAAAAACAACGCTACATCTCCATCCCGGCCTTGATTGGCGGAGCAGTGCATAGACAGCACGTTCTTTTGAGGCAGGATGAAATTCATGACACTGAAAATTGATTTCTTAATTTCACCGGCATACTTAGTACCACCGATCAAGACAACTTTTTGTAAGAAGCTGATAATAATAAAAGCCTCCGAATTGGTCCCGTGAACCGCCGGGTTGGCTTCGAAATCCGGAGCACTGATTATTGTAAATTCAGGTTGATGATGTTCTAATTCTTCCTCCGTTGGACGAATAAACAATTGATGGGCAAAAAGATTATGCCAGGCGTATTGATTAATCACCCGGATGGGCAACCGGTACCTTTGATCCGCACCGGCAAAGCCGTCAAAAACAAATATTTCTTTATCCTCTAAAAAGGCTAAAACATCATTATAAAGCCGGTGGAATTTTTCCGGTGAAAAGGGACGATTGACCGGGCCCCAATCGATTTTATCGTGTACGGAAGACTCATCAACGATAAAACGATCCTTGGGAGAACGTCCTGTATATTTTCCCGTTTCTACCGTTAATGCCCCGGTAGATGTTAGCCGGCCACCGTTTCCGGCCACTGCCATTTCAATCAGTTGTGGTACTGACAAATTGAAATGGGCTTTTTTCGTGCTTAACTGAATCATATTCATTTTCCCCTTCCCACTTCCTCCTTTTCCCCCTCTCAGTTCCAGACCGGGAGGGTTTTACATGACTCAAACATCATCTTACCTCAATTACGATATTTTTGCACCGTCTTTTTCCGACAATTACAAAAATGCCAGGACATAATACGGGAATTTTATAAGAACAGGACCAATAAACAAACTGCGAAAGCTGCTGCCTCCGTAGCAGGCTGCCGGCAAAAAACTAACCGGTGTTAATCGAAGGGCTAAATTAGAGCCAAAATCAAAAGAGCGAAGACGACTGTGCTGTTCCCAAACCGGGCTCCTCTTATAACCCATAATTAACACCGGTTAGAAAGATACAATTTGCCAATAAGCGGGTGCAAAGGCTGTTGCCCCGGAACCCCGCCGGATGCTCCTTAACAGTTTCCTCAGGCTGTTTCAGTTTCCTCAATGGAATCGGATACAACAACTGTCTCTTCAGAGGGAGCATCCCCCAATTTGAATTTAGCAATAACCTGCATTAAGTTCTGTCCTAATTGAGCCAAGGAGGCCGCTAAGTTATTAAGTTCCTCAATGGCTGCAGCCTGCTGCTGGCTGGCGGCGGATACTTCCTGGGCAGCGGCGGCATCTTCTTCCGCTACGGCTGATACACGATTGATTACATCAGTAATACCACGAGTTTGCTCCACAATCTTCTCCCCGGCTTTTGCAACCTTTCCAATACTGC
>JAAYOX010000331.1 GCA_012520135.1 Clostridia bacterium | reverse complement strand
CCGGTATTCCTGCCAGCAGAATTGCCATTGTTAAAACCAGAATGCCGATTCTTTTCATCACTGTTTTTATCCCCTCCCGTAGATGTCTTCCATTATATTTAGACTGCCTCATGAAACAAAAGTTCCTGCCATTCCGGCTTATTCAACCTCCCTATTAGCCATCCTAACTGTCGCTCACAAAAACACGCAAAACAGTTTTCAATTTTTCCGTTGGAGTTTTCCTGAAGTCACTCAAATATATTTCTCTATGTACCAAGGTTCTTCGTTTCAACTTATTTTCGGCCATAAAGGCCTCCATTGCGGCAAAAGTCTTAGGCTCATCATCATAGGAGCCTATATGGAGCATCTGCACACACAAACCGTCCTCCATTTCCCCAAAATAGGACTCTTTTAACAGGGGATGGGGCTTTTTCTTCCCGGCAATGGCAAAAGCCCTTTCCGCTACTTCCTGGTTAACAAAGTCCGGCTGCCTGATCATAATGGTGTAAACCAATTGGTCTTTCATCAAGGAACTGCTTTTTCTCCCTACCTCCGTCAAATCCCAAATCCCTTCCAAAGGATAAACAGTGTACTCAAAATAGCCCTCAGGGGCAAACCCGTTTTTGGGCATCATTCTCACTGCATAGGCCAAAGAATAAAGAACTCCTATTCGTTCTGCAAAATCCGTTTCGTTGGGATTGCCTTGGCCCTTGATCATGAAAAACTTTTGCCTGGGGACTTCTACCGGTGTGGGCTTTGTCTTAGGCAGGTACAGCTCTTTTTCCGCTTTGCGCCATTCGTATTTCATCTATCTTCATCTCCTCTTATTTCTAAATTATATTATAACCGCAAATGAAAACGGAAAAAAGAAAGGCCCCGGCTATACCGGGGGCTCCTCTTTGGTTGGTTCTTTGCCTGAATTCAGTTTTTCCGCTGCCCACTTTGCCAGTTGGGAAACAGCATCGATGGCACCTTCTATGGCTACCCAGCCCATTAAACAACCAACAACAGTCCAGATGGCTTCTGAAGGCAGATCAGGAAAATATACTTTTAGTCCCGCAATAATCGCAGCCACAATGGCAGTAATAAATTTTCGGGATTGGAGTCGTTCCGCCAGCGGTCTCATGGCCTCTCCCCTTTCAAGAATTCCTGCTCATAATAGACTATCCACAAATTGCCACAATTGTTACCGCTAACCGCCGGCAGTTCCCGACTCCATCTATATAAAAGTAAAGGAGGACTAATCTAGGCCCAGTTGTCTTTCATTGACTCCCATCAGTCTCATCCCGTTGAAAGTTACCAGGATCACACTCAGTTCATGGAAAAACATCCCCGAGGCCAGGAAAATATCGCCTCTGATGACCCCCACCAGCAGCATCAATACTACCAAAATGGAAAAGCCGATATTGACCCGCAAGTTTTTTAGAGTTGCTTGCGACAAGCCAATAGCGTAGGCAATCTTGTCCATTTTCTCTGACATGATTACCAGATCCGCCGTTTCGGCAGTCACATCGGTAGCCCCTTTGACGGCAATACCCATATCTGCCTCCGCCAGGGAGGGGGCATCGTTAACCCCGTCCCCCACCATGACTACCTGACCCTGGGATTTCAACTCGTTAATAGCCGTCAGTTTCTCATCGGGCAGAAGCCCCGCATAATATCCGTCCAAGCCCAGTTCTTTGGAGACAGCTTTAGCCACCCTTTCGTTATCCCCGGTCAGCATATAGGTTTTTACTCCTTTTTGCCGTAGAAACTGAACCAGCTTATGAGAGTCTTCCTTAATCTCATCCCGGATGGAAATAATCCCTTTCACACCGGAGTCTCCTGCCAAAACAATCGCCGTAAAGCCTTTTTCCTCTTCTTCAACCAGCAGGGTTTCCGCTTCCGTCTCGATAGGTACACCGTTTTCCATGACTAGCTTCAGACTTCCTACATAGT
>JAAYOX010000330.1 GCA_012520135.1 Clostridia bacterium | reverse complement strand
GAGAACCCTGATTAACCCACAACCTTAAAGCCGCTGCCAGCGGCTTTTTTGTATATTTGGCCAGGTAGGCGGGAACTCTATAACCACAAATTGCACTTCAAGGGGTGACATGATGACCGGATATCCGCTAGGTATGATCCTGTTAATTGTGGTGACGATTCTCATCTATTTTGGCTTGGCCCATCGAGTATTAGACAGACTGCGTATCAGTGATAAAACAGCATTATTGCTGGTGGGTCTTTTAATTGTTGGCAGCTTTATTAACATTCCTATTACAGACGGACCTCCACGTGTATCTGTCAATGTCGGAGGCGCCCTGGTACCCTTTGGGTTGGCCGTTTACCTTCTCCTTAAAGCAGGTACCTCCAAGGAATGGATTAGAGCCTTAATTGCTACTGTAGTCACTGTAGCTGCCATCGTTTTAACTAATCGCTACCTTTTCGCCGCTGATGATCCCTGGCAGGGGGGAATAGATTTCATCGATCCTCTATATGTCTACCCAATACTTGCTGCGGTAGTTGCCTATATAGCAGGCCGCTCAAGACGATCGGCTTTCATTGCAGCAACTTTGGGCATGCTCAGTCTGGATGTCTTCCACTATATCCAACTTGTCAATACAGGTGTTCCCGGCAGAGTGGCCATGGGAGGTGCGGGAGCTTTTGATGCAATCATTTTAGCCGGCCTTGGAGCAGTATTGCTGGCTGAAATTATTGGCGAAGGCCGGGAGCGGCTGCAAGGGGGACCGGAAAGTGAAGGTAAACCTCCGGAACTTCTGAAGAGCCTGGACGGCGCAATTCCTCAAGCAGCACAAAAACCTTTACCTTCCGACAGGGACAGAGAAGAGCCTGATGAAAGGGATGATCAGGATGAGTAGTATACGTTTGCTGGGCTTGGCAGGCTTGATTGTAGGGATAATATTATTGGGGAGTCTAACTCTGCCCCCCTCCCAACAGCCTGTTGCGGATTTTGATCTTGATTTGCCGGATTTGGGCGTTTGGGAAAAAGAATTAACAGATGGCACTTATTTTACCATTGTTGACGAAGACAACAACATATTGGATAAAACAGTAAGGGAAGTTCATCCTGAGGATGAATTTATAGCCGGGAACAATCGTCACTATCGGGTTGAACGAGTGGAGGGAAATACAGCATATGCTAAGTTGTTGATGGAAAACGCTTTATCCGATTTAGAAGGTAACTTGCCGGCTACCGCGATAACTGTCCAGGGAGGCAAAAAGCACGGCAACGATTTGATTGCCATGTACCACACCCATTCTGCCGAATCTTATGTACCTACCGACGGTACTGACAGCATTCCCGGCAACGGTGGTATCTACAAGGTAGGAGAACAGATAGCAGCCAAGCTGGAAGAAAAGGGAGTGAAGGTAGTCTACGACAAAACTCCCCATGAACCTCATGATGCTGATGCTTACCGCCGCTCCCGGAGAACTGCAGTAGAATTAATGAAAAAAGCACCTGCCACCATCATCGACATCCATCGTGACGGGGTGCCTGATCTGGATTTTTACTATAACAATGTGGTTGGGCAAGATGTCACCAAAGTTCGTCTGGTGGTAGGGCGTCAAAATCAAAACATGCAGTCTAACCTCAATTTTGCCAAACAGATTAAAGCAAAGTTGGATGAATACTATCCCGGGCTTGTGCAAGGAATTTTTATGGCTAAAGGTAATTACAACCAGGATTTATCTCCCCGTTCCATTCTGATCGAAGTGGGCACCCATACTAATGACCGGAATCTTGCGGAAAACGGTGCTGCTTTATTTGCTGATGCCATTCCGGCTGTTTTAGGCATCAGCACAGGGGAAAAAACCCCTGCGCCTCCCATAGATACTAATCCGGGAGACAGTAAATCCTTATGGTGGCTTATAGCTATTGCTTTAATAGGAGGAGGATTATTCCTTCTTCTAAGTACAGGAAGCATAAAGGGTTCTATCAATAAGCTAAAGCAGTTTTCTTCCAGGGAATGGTCCAGCTTTTTGGGGAATCCTCATACAAGTAAAGAGACTGGTAACAATGAGCAAGAAAACCGTAATGATAGGGATAAATAGCCAGGGGGAGACCTTTGGCGGACTGTTGAGAATAAACTAATCGGTGTTAATCGAAGGGCTGAATTGGAGCCAAAATCAAAAGAGCGAAGGAGCCTGAGGGATAATGCCGACGGTATGAGCATCCGCAGGATGCGATTTCGGAGGCATCCGAAGGCGCCTGAGCTCATCCCCAAACAGGGCTCCTCTGAAGCCCACGATTAACACCGATTAGGCAGATGGAGTTTACCAACAAACAGCCAGGGGGAGACCCCTGGTTTTAATTCCAGTAAGGGAATTTAGGGGGATGAAGCAATAATGCACATTATTTACCACTGTTACGGAGGTGCCCATTCTTCAGTAACAGCAGCCAGTATTCACCTGGGACTTATTTCTCCCCAAAAGCTTCCTACTGCCGAAGAAATCATGTCTTTACCTTTTTATGATGTGCCTACCCAACAAGAACACGGTTTTCTCCGGTTCTTGGGGAGTGATCAAAAAGGCAATCGAATCTACATTGTCGGCAGGCGGGGTCTCAAAAAATGTTTCCCGGCATTAGTAGAATCTTTAGCAGGTTTACTGGAGATACCAAAAGAAGAACTGCTGATCGTTGATACGGTACCCCATGTCAATTGGATGATGATGTTGGGAGGGTATCTCTCACGGCGACTGGGAGTAGTCTCATTGGGAAGGCCTTTGGTCATCAGAGGCACTCTCAAAGCCTACCCTGATTTTGTCAATTTGGTACGGGGAATACAAGCAAAAACAGAAGGAGCGACTACCATTTGAAAAGCATGGTATTTTTTTGTGATTCCAATTGCCGGGCGGCCTTAATCAGCGCTTTAGAACATTTAGGTATTATCAACCGGGAGACTGCTACCGTAAGAGAATTATTACGACTAAGTTGGTGGCGTAGAATAGCCAAGTTGCCTCCCGGCCGGTTGCTGGAAATAGGTTATGATCAAAGAGGGTTCCGGGTGTTCGTATTGTGGGTTAAAAAAGATAAAGAGTTGTTACCCCGGTTAGCCTGTTCCTTTCCTACAGCTATGGAAAAAGAAGAGGAATGGAAATTTATTGATGCCTTACCATATGATAACCGGTGGACCGGGCTTGCCCGGAATTTATCTTTATTCTTAGGGAATAATTTCCTGGTTCACTATATTTTTTTGGCGGGTATTGTCCAATTAGACCTAAATCCATACCTTCCGGCTAACTTGACGCCTTGCCCATAATGTTGGATAATGATGGGGATAGGGGTGAGTTGAAATACAAAAGCAGGGTCTGATCATTGAACAAGTGCTGCCCAACAGTATTGCAGCGGAATTAGATTGGCAACCTGGAGACCGAATCATTTCCATCAATGGAAAACTAATCGATGATATCATCGATTTCCAGTTTCACATTGCAGACGAATATGCAGAAGTATTAATGGAAACCCAGGACGGAGTTGAATTTTTATATCAAATTGAAAAAGACTATAACGAGGATCTGGGAGTGTCTTTTGCAGAAATTACCACTGATGGGATTAGACAATGCCACAACCGTTGTCTTTTTTGTTTTGTAGATCAGATGCCCCCCTCATTACGATCCACTTTGTATGTCAAAGATGATGACTACCGGTACTCCTTTTTGCAAGGAACATTTGTCACACTAACTAATCTCAAAGAAGATGATTTACGAAGAATTGCTGAACTGAAGTTGAGTCCATTGTATGTATCAGTTCATACCACCAATCCGGAGTTAAGAGCAAGGCTCCTTAGGAATAAAAGGGCCGCTAAAATAATGGAACAACTCCGTTTTTTGGCGGAGCATGGCATCGAAATACATGCTCAAATAGTGCTGTGTGCAGGGGTTAATGACGAAGAAGAATTACGGAGAAGCATCGAGGATTTGAGACAACTTTGGCCGGCAATCCGGTCTTTAGCCGTCGTGCCGGTAGGCCTTACGCAATATAGGACTCACTTAACCAAAATCGAAAGTATCAGTGTCGACAGGGCCCAGGCTACTATTGACCTGGTAACTCATTATCAACAAACATTTTTACAGGAATTGGGGACAAGATTTGTCTATCTTGCCGATGAGTTTTACCTGATGACAGGCCAGGCAATACCCCACCGGGATGCCTACGAAGGTTTTCCCCAGTTGGAGAACGGAATTGGCATCGTCCGCCTGTTTATTGACGATTTTGCAGAAAACCTGACCAGAATCCGGCAGCCCGTTAAACTTAAAGAGCGCTTTTTACTCCTGACCGGTGTCGCTGCCGCACCTATTTTGGCTGATATCCTGGAGCAGTTGAATAAACTAATTGACGGAAACCCGATCCAAATGACTGTGGTGGAGAACAATTTTTTTGGAGGTTTGGTAACCGTTGCCGGTTTGCTTTCCGGTTCTGATATTATCAAGACGGTTAGGAATGTTGCCGACCACAGGCAGTATACAGGAGTGCTGCTGCCGGATATTTTGTTAAATGAAGACGGGGTTACTATTGATGATTTTTCGGCTCCACAACTGGAGCAACAACTGGGAATAAAAACGGTGTTTTTGCCCAGTTACGGTTCCAGTCTCATTGACTACCTTTTGAGTTGCAGTTAATGGAGGTAAAACCATGTCGGAACAAGCTGTTGTAGCTATTGTAGGCCGTCCAAATGTCGGTAAATCCACCCTTTTTAACCGTTTAGTAGGTAGCCGGGTATCGATTGTAGAAGATACCCCCGGTGTTACCCGGGATCGAATATATCAAAAAGCGGAGTGGCTGGGACAATCCTTTACAGTGGTAGATACAGGCGGTATTGTTGAGTTGACAACCGACGGTGGCATGGAGGAACAAATTCGCTATCAAGCGGAATTGGCCATTGAAGAGGCTGACTTAATTATTTTTGTAGTAGATTATCGTTCCGGTATAATGCCTGATGACTGGGCAGTTGCTCAACTATTAAGAAAATCGGGCAAACCGGTGCTCCTGGCCGTTAATAAAGTGGAAGATTTTATAGAGGCCCATGAACTGAGTGAGTTTTATGGGTTAGGTTTAGGCGATCCATTGCCTATCTCCGCTGCTCATGGAATGAATATTGGAGACCTATTGGATGAAGTAATTGCCAAACTTCCTCCCCAACCGGAAGAAGAGGAGGAAGAAGGTATTAGGGTAGCCCTCATCGGAAGACCTAATGTAGGTAAATCTTCTATCGTGAATTATATTCTGGGAGAAAATCGCTCAATTGTCACTAGTATTCCCGGCACTACCCGCGATGCCATTGACAGCCCGGTTACTGTCAACGGTAAAAAGTATATTTTGGTGGATACAGCGGGAATTCGCCGGAGATCCAAAATTACACTGGCCACGGAGCGATACAGTATAATTCGTTCTTTTCGGGCTGTGGAAAGATGCCATGTCGCTTTAATCGTCATCGATGCCCAAGAGGGAATTACAGAGCAAGACAAGCGTATTGCCGGATTAGCTCATGAGGCAGGAAGAGCAAGTATCGTCGTCGTCAATAAGTGGGACCTGATCCCCAAAGACAGCAATACCATGCATCGTTTTGACAAGGAATTACGTGAACAGCTGGCCTTTATGGCCTATGCACCCACCATTTATGTATCGGCTATAACGGGGCAGAGGATTCATAAACTGTTAGAATTAATTGATTTCGTAGATGAAGAAGCGGTAAAGCGGCTTTCCACCGGAGTTTTGAATGAGTACCTGGAAGAAGTAGTGACCCTAAATCCTCCTCCATCTGACAAAGGAAAGCACTTAAAATTTTACTACATGACTCAAGCCGGCGTAAGGCCACCTACATTTTTGGTATTTACCAATCGACCGGAACAAGTGCATTTTTCATACCAACGATATCTGGAGAACAAGTTTCGCGAAGCTTTTGGTTTTGAGGGAAACCCAATTCGCTTTATTTTTAAGGAGAAAAGTTAGGGAGGGAGCAGAACTGAATACGGTATGGGCAGTCCTCATTAGTTATTTAATCGGTTCCATTCCCATTGGCTATCTGGTTGTGGCCAAATGGCACGGGTTGGACATCCGGAAGTATGGCAGCGGCAATATCGGCTTTACTAACGTTTTTCGCATCGTTGGTTTTGGACCCGGTCTCATCGTATTGGTAGGGGATATTGCCAAAGGAGTGATAGCCGTTCTCCTTTCCAAACAATTGGGGGGCGAACTGACTGCCATGTTGGGGGGTTTAGCAGCTATTGCCGGACACAATTGGTCTTTGTTCTTAGGATTTAGCGGGGGGAGAGGGGTGGCCACCGGAGCAGGTGTGTTTTTTGCCCTGGCTCCTAAGGCCATTAGCTTGTCGGCTTTAATTTGGATCGTTACCATTGCTTTAACCCGCTATGTATCTCTAGGTTCTATTTTAGGCAGTATCGCATTGCCAATTTTAATCATAGTCTTTTATGATTCCTGGCTGCTTTTTGTTTTCGGTTTACTGGCAGCCGCCTTTGTCGTATACCGCCACCGTCCTAATATTAAAAGATTACTAAATGGTACGGAATATAAATTTGGAGACAAGTTTCAGCGATAGGAGAGATAACCGTGAATTTCAATACCGCTGTATTAGGTGCAGGCAGTTGGGGTACCGCATTAGCCTGTCACTTAGTTAGTAAAGGGATACCGGTAACTCTTTGGGCACGTTCCCCTGAAATAGCAGAAAAACTCCGCTTAATCCACGAAAATAAGCAGTATTTGCCCGGAGTACCTTTGCCCTGCGAGTTGACCATTACCAGTGATCTGTCAATGGCTTTAAAGGAGGCCCGCTTCATCGTATTTGCCGTTCCTTCTCAGTCAGTAAGGCAAGTTGCCGGCCAAATACGTCCTTTTCTTGACCGGGAGGCGGTGATCATCAGCACTGCTAAAGGTCTGGAACAAGGAACTTTATTGCGGATGAGTCAAGTATTGGCCGAGGAATTGCCTCAATGGGAAGAAAACATCGCTGTTCTTTCAGGCCCCAGCCATGCGGAAGAAGTTGCCAGGCGTCTCCCTACAGCCGTAGTTGTGGCTGCCAAAATAAAGGGGACAGCTGAATTGGTACAGGATCTGTTTATGAATTCTGTATTGAGAGTCTATACTAACCCGGACATGATCGGCGTGGAGCTGGGCGGAGCCTTAAAAAATGTAATCGCCCTTGCCACAGGCATTTCCGATGGGCTAGGTTTTGGTGATAATACCCGGGCTGCTCTCATGACTAGAGGTGCAGTGGAAATTGCCAGACTGGGAACCAAAATGGGGGCTGAAGCCCTGACCTTTGCCGGTTTAGCAGGTATCGGGGACTTAATCGTAACCTGCAACAGTATGCATAGCCGTAACAGGAGGGCAGGCATTGCCCTGGGACAAGGTCTTCCATTGTCCGAAGTATTGTCTTCCATGGGAATGGTCGTAGAAGGGGTTATCGCCACCAAAACCGTACACCAATTGGCTTCAAAGCTTGAAGTACCTATGCCTATTGCCAGTGAAATGTATAAAATTCTCTTTGAAGGCAAATCGGCTCTAAAAAGTGTGGAAAACTTAATGGGTAGAGACAAAACTTACGAATTAGAGGAAATCGCCACCGGCTTCCGCCAAGACTGGTAACTTGGAAAAGTGCTCAAAAAAGCACTTTTTTTTATTTTAGGGTAATATTCCCATGGTCAAGTCATATAGATATAGTGTTTATAGCTGTCAAAATCTAGTGCGTAATGAACAATAAAATCTGCCTAGGCTTGTAATAATCTCTTCATAAGGAGGGATGGGGTAGCGAATCACCTGAGGGCAGGAGGATGTATTCAAAGGAGGGAAATTAATTGGAAAAACCGGACATCTTAATGGACATTGCTGAACGGACTGGTGGTGACATCTACTTGGGTTTTCCCGGCCCTGTTAGGACTGGCAAATCCACCTTAATTAAACGTATTATGGAGTTACTGGTTCTCCCAAACATCAAAAATCCTAACGAACGGGATCGGACCCGGGATGAGTTACCCCAAAGTGCTGCCGGCAGGACTATCATGACAACAGAACCAAAATTCATTCCCAATGAAGCTGTGGAAATTACTATTAAACAAGGTTTAAACGTTAAAGTGAGAATGGTAGACTGTGTCGGCTATCAGGTTGCCAGTGCTGTTGGCTATGAAGATGGGGGGGAACCTCGCATGGTGAGGACACCATGGTTTGATGAGGCAATTCCCTTTAGTGAGGCTGCAGAAATTGGTACCCGTAAAGTAATTGTAGATCACTCGACCATAGGCATTGCCGTATTTACCGACGGCAGTATCTCTGATATACCCAGGGAAGATTATTTGGATGCGGAAGAAAGGGTTATTTACGAACTTAAAGAAAGCAACAAGCCCTTTATCGTTGTCCTAAACTCTGTTCACCCACAACGAGAGGATACCATCGAATTAGCTCATGCTTTGGAAGAACAATACGACGTACCGGTGCTTCCTTTGAACGCAGCCCAACTTACGGAAGAGGATATACTGCACATTTTAGAGGAAGCTTTATATGAATTCCCGGTTACCGAAGTCAATGTTGACTTGCCCAAGTGGGTGGAAGAATTAGATGCAGACTACTGGCTCCGTTCAGAATTGGAAAATGCCGTAAGAAAGGCAGTCAATAAAGTTGCTCGACTGAGAGATATTGACGGCGTGATTGAAGAATTGGCTACTAACGATAAAATAGACAAGGTAACCCTGTTAAAAGTAGACTTGGGCAGAGGTAGTACCTCTATTGAGATGAACACCAGAGATGACCTCTTTTATCAGGTCCTGCAAGAATTGACCGGCTATGACGTAACCGGAAGCCATCACCTGCTAAAACACATGGTGGAGTTAAGCAAGGTGAAAAAAGAATTCGATAAAGTAGCAGCCGGATTGCAGGAAGTGAAGAACACCGGCTATGGTGTGGTATCTCCCACCGTTGGGGATATGGAACTGGAGGAACCCCAGTTGATTAAACAAGGGGGCAGGTACGGAGTACGGCTAAGAGCCAAAGCACCGTCTTTTCATTTGATCAAGGCTGACATCACTACTGAAATCACCCCTTTGGTGGGTTCGGAACAGCAATGCCAGGACCTGATCGATTACATCATGGCTGAGTTTGCCGAAGATCCTCAGAAGATCTGGGATACTAATGTATTCGGCAAAACTCTCAGTGACTTGGTCCGGGAGGGTATTCAAGGAAAACTGTATCATATGCCAGAAAACGCTCAGATTAAGCTCCAGGAAACGTTAGAAAGGATTGTCAACGAAGGCAGTGGAGGTCTAATCTGTATCATAATCTAAGTCGGCATTGCCCGGCTTTTTTCTTTAAGTTTGTGTTGACAAGAATAACCTGAGCTGGTATAGTTTATATTAATTTCATACGTAGACTCTTATCCAGAGAGGTGGAGGGACGGGCCCAATGAAACCCGGCAACCATCCGTTTAACGGAAAGGTGCCAATTCCTGCAGGTTAATCCTGAGAGATGAGGGGGAATGCCATTTTTTGTGATGGAATTGTGACCTCTTCTTTTGGAAGAGGTTTTTTAATTCTAGGTTTATTTAAATTAGAAAGGGTGATAGTTGAATGGAGAAACAATGGAGTTTTAATACTTTGGCTGTTCGTGGAGGTTACTCTCCTGATCCTACTACGGGAGCAATAGCGGTGCCTATCTACCAGACGGCTGCATATCAGTTCAACGATACGGATCACGCTGCCCGGTTATTTGCTCTGGAAGAGGCCGGGAACATTTATACCCGCTTGGGTAACCCGACGGTGGCTGCGTTAGAACAAAGGATCGCTTTATTGGAAGGTGGAGTGGGAGCTTTAGCTACTTCCAGCGGTCAGGCAGCTATTACACTTGCCATCTTTAATTTGGCCGGACAAGGAGACAATATAGTAGTTGCTACTAACCTTTATGGAGGAACCGTCAACTTATTTGCCAATACTTTGCCTAAATGGGGAATTGAATTCAGGCTGGTTCCCAACCGACCGGAGGCTTTTATCGAGGCTGCCGACGAAAGAACTAAAGGCTTTTTTGTAGAAACCATTGGCAATCCCGGCCTGGATATTGCAGATTTAGAGGAATACGCCAAAGCAGCCCATTCCATAGGCGTGCCACTGATCGTAGATAATACTTTTGCTACTCCTTACCTCTGTCGTCCTTTTGAATGGGGAGCGGATATCGTAGTTCATTCCACTACTAAATATATCTGCGGTCATGGCAACAGCATCGGAGGCATCATTGTTGACAGCGGCAAATTCACTTGGCAGGAAAGCAAGTTTCCGGAACTGGTCAATCCGGATCCCAGTTATCATGGATTGTCTTACACCGAAACTTTCGGTCCCATGGCTTATATCATTAAAGCCAGGGTCCAGTTAATGAGAGACCTGGGAGCCTGTATCAGTCCATTTAATGCCTTTTTGACTTTACAAGGAATAGAAACCCTTCCCTTGAGAATGAATCAACACTGTAGCAATGCCCTGGCCATCGCCAAGTATCTTGAGCAACATCCTAAAGTAAACTGGGTCAATTACCCCGGTCTTCCTTCCCACCGGGATCACCGGAAAGGTCAAAAATACCTGGAAAACGGTTTCGGAGCTATGCTTTCTTTCGGCATCAAAGGTGGTATCGAGGCAGGGAAAAAATTCATTGGCAACGTCAACTTATTCAACTTGGTTGCTAATCTGGGCGATACCCGGTCCATGATTATCCATCCTGCCAGCACCACTCATCAACAACTGTCTGAAGAGCAAATGAAAGCCGGGGGCATTACTCCGGATTTACTCAGGCTCTCTATAGGCATTGAAGGAACAGAAGACTTGTTGGCTGATTTGGAGCAGGCATTTAACAGCATTTAATGGTTTATAACGGAAGGAGTCAAAATGGGAAGTATCGGCATCGTTAAAACAGAATATTATTCCCCAGATCAAAAACCCTGGCCATTGGAGTGCGGGAAAGTGCTGCCGGAGATCACAATTGCTTATGAAACTTATGGTTCTTTAAATTCAGCCGGCGACAATGCCATTCTGGTCTGCCATGCATTGACGGGCGATGCTCATGCGGCAGGTGTTCATACGGAAAGTGATCGGGTACCCGGTTGGTGGGAACCTTTGATCGGTCCGGGTAAAGCATTAGACACCGACAAGTTTTTTGTCGTCAGTTCCAATGTGCTAGGCAGTTGCAACGGTACAACAGGGCCTGCTTCGATCAATCCGGAAACAGGCAGGCCCTATGCCATGTCTTTTCCTCTTATTACGATAAGGGACATGGTACATCTTCAAAAGGCACTACTTGATTATCTTGGTGTCAAACACCTGGTAACTGTCATCGGAGGCTCCATGGGTGGGATGCAGGTTTTGGAATGGGCAGTCCATTATCCTGATTTCATGAGCTCAGTAATACCTATCGCTGCTTGCATCCGGTTATCGGCCCAGACTATCGCTTTCAACCAAACCCAGCGGGAGGCCATCATGCTTGATCCTGACTGGCAGGAAGGGGATTACTACGATAAGAAACCTCCCGAAACAGGGCTGTCGCTGGCCAGGATGATTGGGATCATTACTTATAAGAGTATTCACGCCTGGGATGACAAGTTTGCCAGGACTTTTTCCGGGATTAATAAAGAAGACTACTACGATTTTCACCAGCGATTTGAAGTAGAAAACTATTTGAGATATCAAGGACAAAAGCTGGTTAAGCGTTTTGACGCCAATTCCTATCTGTATCTGACGAAAGCAATGGATCTTCACGACATTGGTTTTCCCTTCGGAGATTACCATACGGCACTCAAAAAAATCAGAGTACCCCTTTTGTCAGTGGGAGTCTCCAGTGATTTTCTCTATCCTCCCTACCAGCAAAAACAAATTGTTAAGGAGTTACTGGAAATTGGAGGGCAGGCTACTTATCAGGAAATTATCTCACCTTTCGGCCATGACGGTTTCCTGATTGAATTTCAGCAACAGAATCAAATTGTCGGGGACTTTTTGGCACAAGTCACCAAATACTGATCAGGAATAGGATAAGTCGGTATTGCCAGGCAAAGGATTTTGGTGCTATAATGTCTACTGTGTGAAAGCAAATGTTTGTCCACTATGAACAATGGTGATCCAATATGTCTGACAGATTATATTTAGTTAGCGCTGCGGTCTTACCGGAAGCAGTATTAAAAACAGCTCAAGCTAAAGAACTCCTGGCTAGGGGGGAAGTTCGGACTGTTAACGAAGCTGTAGAGCGAACTGGTATCAGCCGTAGCACGTTTTACAAATACCGGGACGGAATTTTTGCTTACCCTCACTATTCCGAACAGCAGATGGTTACCCTGTCTCTGCTATTGAATCATCAAGCAGGGGTTTTACTGCGTGTAATAAATTCAGTTACTGAATTGGGTGGGAATATAGTCACTATTAATCAAAATATTCCGGTCCAAGGTATTGCCAATGTATCTATTACGATTGAAATCGCTGGTTTATCAAAATCTCCCGTTGAGCTAATCGACCATTTGGCCAAGATCGACGGTGTCACTCGTGTTGATATAATCAGCTGAACTAAGCGAGGAGGGGAAAGATAGTTGGATACCATCAAGATAGGACTATTAGGCTGTGGCGTGGTAGGCACCGGTGTTGTCAAACAATTAATCAGCAACCAGGAAAATATTGCCCGTAATACAGGCTGCCGGTTGGAAATAAAGCGGGTACTGGTTCGTGACCTTAACAAAAATCGCTCCCTTGACCTACCCCGGAAGGTTTTCACCGACCAGGCAGACGATATTATAAATGACCCTGAGATTCAAATTGTGGTTGAATTGATAGGGGGGATAGAACCGGCTAAAAGTTACATCCTGGCTTCTTTTGCCAAAGGTAAAAACGTGGTAACAGCTAATAAAGACGTCTTGGCAGCCCACGGCCGGGAAATCTTTGCGGCAGCTGAAGAGTACCAAAAAGATCTCCGGTTTGAAGCCAGCGTAGCAGGGGGCATTCCGATTATCCAGCCTTTGAAGGATTCTTTGGCCGGCAACCGGATCAAAGAAGTATTAGGGATTGTCAATGGCACCACCAACTATATTTTGACTAAAATGGCACTGGAAGGAAAGGAGTTTGCTGAGGCTTTAGCCAAAGCCCAGGAACTCGGTTATGCCGAAGCAGATCCTTCTGCCGATGTGGACGGTCTCGATGCTGCCAGAAAAATTGCCATTTTGGCTTCTATTGCTTTCCGGACCAGAGTGTCTGTTGATCAAGTATATGTGGAAGGCATCAGGGACATCTCTGCTTTGGATATAGTTTATGCCCAAGAGTTGGGTTATACGATCAAACTGCTGGGAGTGGCCAAGGAAGTAAACGGTGAAGTAGATGTACGGGTTCATCCGGTAATGATACCTAACAATCATCCCCTGGCTACGGTAAACGATGTTTATAATGCTGTTTTTGTGGAAGGTGACGCGGTAGGGCAGACCATGTTTTTCGGACCCGGCGCAGGGGAACTACCGACAGCCAGTTCAGTTGTAGGCGATATAATGGCAATCGCAAAACATATCCGGTTAGGAATTACCGGACAATTAACAGGCTGCACTTGCTACTATAATAAACCAATCAGACCCATCGGCCAATTGAATTCATCTTACTATTTAAGGCTGTTAGTTCAGGATCAACCCGGTGTTCTAGCCAACATAGCAGGTGTTTTGTCACAGCACCAGGTCAGTATTGCTTCCGTATTGCAGAAGCGCACCTTGGGCCACTTGGCTGAGATCGTTATCGTTACACATGAGGTTAAGGAAGCTGATTTCATGGCCTCCATGGCGGAAATCAGGGAATTGCCTCCGGTGGAGAAAGTGGACAGCATCATCAGAGTGGAATCTACCAATAGTAATGGATAGCTCAGGAGACTTGTTGTATAATTAAAGCTGTCAACTTGATAAGCGGAGGAGAAACAATGGTTACAGTTCGTGTCCCGGCAACAACGGCCAACCTGGGACCAGGATTCGATGTTCTAGGTTTAGCGCTAAACTTATATAATTACGTAGAAATGGAATTCTGTGCTGAAGGTTTAATAATAGAAGTAGAAGGAGAAGGCGGTTCCGGTATTCCACGGGATCAGACAAATATTGTCTACCAAGCTGCTCAGAAAGTTTGGCAAAAATGTAATTATGACTGTAAAGGCGTCAAAATCAAACTGACTAACAACATTCCTTTAGCCAGGGGACTTGGGTCCAGCGCAGCTGCCATTACTGGGGGAATTGTGGCGGCAAATGCACTGCTGGACTATCCTTTAACCAATGAGGAGCTACTCCAGGTAGCTACCAATTTTGAAGGGCATCCCGATAACGTGGCTCCTGCTTTGTTTGGGGGCCTAGTGATCAGTATTATGGATGAGGAGCAGGTATTTAGTCATAAAGTTGCCATTCAAACCGACTTGCAGGTAGGAGCAGTTATTCCTCATTTTACCTTATCAACCAAAAACGGACGGCAAGTACTGCCTCGCCAAATATCCCGTGAAGACGCTACTTTCAATATCGGTCGAACAGCTTTGCTGGTGGCAGCCTTATTACAAGGAAACCATGATTTGCTGCAATACGGGATGCAGGACAGACTTCACCAGCCTTATCGTGCTTGTTTGATACCCGGTATGGAAGCCGCATTTCAAAAGGCCAGGGAAGCAGGTGCCCAGGGAGTTACCCTCAGCGGTTCCGGTCCTACTCTGGTGGCCTTCTGTCTCCAAAATATTGACCATATCTGCCAGGAGATGACTTCAGCTTTTACCGAGCAAGGAATAGAAGTATCGATAATGAAATTGTTACCCGATAACGAAGGTGCAAGGGTAATTAACGGAGGTTAGTAGATAAAAATGGGTTTGATTGTACAGAAGTTTGGCGGCTCTTCAGTAGCCAACACGGAACGAATTCGAAAAGTGGCTGAACGGATTATAGAATATAAAGATGCCGGTCATCAAGTAGTAACGGTTGTATCAGCTATGGGTGATTCTACCGATGATTTGATTGAACTGGCAAGCCAACTAAACTCTAAACCATCTGCCAGGGAAATGGATATGTTGCTATCCACCGGAGAACAGGTTTCCATGTCACTATTGGCTATGGCTATTCAAGCCAAAGGCTATCAGGTAATCTCCCTGACTGGACATCAGGCCGGTATCAGAACAGATTCTATCCATAGCAAGGCTAAAATACTTGATGTCAAAACTGATCGACTGGAGCAAGAGTTAGGAAAAGGCAATATTGTAATCGTTGCCGGTTTCCAAGGAATGTCCGATGAGAATGAAATTACCACCCTTGGCAGAGGGGGTTCCGATACGACAGCTGTGGCTTTAGCTGCAGCTTTGAATGCTGATATCTGTGAAATTTATACTGATGTGGACGGTGTCTACACTTCAGATCCAAGAGTGGTGCCTAACGCCTCTAAGCTGGCATCCATCTCTTACGATGAAATGTTGGAACTGGCAAGTTTAGGGGCCTTGGTATTACAGCCCAGAGCCGTGGAGTTTGCCAAACTGTCAGGAGTTAAACTCCATGTGCGGAGTAGTTTTAACCATAGTGAAGGTACCATTGTTCAGGAGGTTGAAAGTATGGAAAAGGCTATGGTGGTCAGCGGTGTAGCCTGCGACCACAATGTAACTAAAATTGCCTTATTTGATGTGCCCGATAAGCCCGGGATTGCTTATCAATTGTTTGATGCATTAGCTAAAGAGAATATCAATGTGGATATGATTATCCAAAGTCATGAGCAGGAAAACCGCAATGATATTTCTTTTACAGTTACTCGTGACGATAAAGATACGGCTGTCGCCATTGCCAATAAAGTAGCCGATGCCATTGGAGCACGAGGAGTTGCTTACGACGATACGGTAGCCAAGGTCAGCATAGTTGGTGCCGGCATGAAAACCAATCCCGGTGTAGCGGCTAAAATGTTTGAAGTATTGTATCGATTGAACATTAATATCCAAATGATCTCTACTTCGGAGATTAAAGTATCCTGTGTTATTGACGAACAAGACGGGAACAGGGCTGTCGTGGCTCTTCATGAAGCTTTTGGACTCGATAAATTAGAGCAATAAGCCCTTGACATAACCTGAAATAAGGTATAGAATATACGTTGTCGGGGCGTGGCTCAGCTTGGTAGAGCGCTACCTTGGGGTGGTAGAGGCCGCTGGTTCAAATCCAGTCGCTCCGACCAGTTTAATATCTTTGATATCGAAACTCTCTTGTTACACAGGAGAGTTTTTTTATTCTGGTTTATCTATAATACCTGCGGCTGTTAACCGTTAATAATTGGCACCTCCACAGCTAATACTAGCAATGGAGGTGTTTTTCGTATTAATGCAGAGGAGAGAAAAAATGGAGCGGATCCCGATTGCCTTACTGACCAGGCCTATGACCGGAGGGATGAAAAAACATATACTGCAATTATTAATTGGACTTGATGAGCGGTTTATCATTCATTTGCTAGGGTCAGAAGATT
>JAAYOX010000329.1 GCA_012520135.1 Clostridia bacterium | reverse complement strand
TGGCATTGAATAAGTAGGTCTGCCGGGACACCATGCCAATGATTGACCAGAGGGTGTCTTCGGAAAATCTTTTTAACTCTTCCCCCCCTAATTGAATGGAACCTTCATGATAATCCCAGAAACCCAGGAGCAGTTGAGCAACGGTACTTTTACCGGCGCCGCTGGGTCCTACAATGGCTAACCTTCCTCCGGCCGGTAGATGAAAGTCAATTTCTTTCAGTGCCGGCAGGTGGGAGGTGGGGTATGTGAAAGTCAAGTTCCTGACGGTTACTTCTCCGGTTTTCCATGATTGATGGTCTCCGTCCGGCCTGTTTAACATTTGAGGGTCATCTACCAGGCTTAACACTCGTTCCCCGGCAGCCAGGCTCTCCTCCAGGTTGGGAATAAATTGGGAGAGCCCGTGAACAGCTTCAAAAGCCGCCAATACTCCCATGGTCAAAGCGGCAACCCAGATACCCTGTAGCTGCCCCGCCGAGACAAGGTAAATGGACAGGGTAAGGGTAACCAGCATGGCCAGATTAGCCAGGAGCTGCGTCAGAGTTCCCGTTAAGGCATTTCTGCCATTCATCCGGGCTTGCAGCCGGACAAAAGCGTTGCTCCTGCCGGTAGCTTTGTCAATTAGGATTTTCTCCCGGTTAAAAGCTGTAATTTCCGTTAAACCTTTCATACTGTCCACCAGCAAGCCATTCAGTTCTTCCCGGGCCCTTTCCAACTTTTCCTTCCAGCCGGTAAGTCGCCGGACCAGCCAGGGTACTCCTACGGCAGCCAGGGCATAAAACAGGAGAAAAGCTAGCACTAAAGACCGGTGAAACCGGCCCAAAAAGACCATGGCGCCCAGGCCGATCAATAAAGCCGTTAACGGAGGCAATAATACCCTTAAATAAATTTCCTTCAAGGCTTCCACGTCGTTTACCAGCCGGGACAGGAGTTGCCCGCTGTGGTAACTCAGTAGCTTGCCCGGTGATTGGGCAGCCAGGGAATGATAAATCCATACCCGCATTTTCCCCAGAATAGATAAAGTAGCCCGATGAGTTACATAGCGTTCCCCATACCGGAAAGCAGCCCGGGAAATACCGAAAAACCGGACCCCTGCCACCAGTACCATGAGATCCAAAATAGGGGGCTGAAGTGCCGACCAGGAAATCAAATAAGCGGAAGTGATCAGCAACCCCATATTGCTGCCGACAGTCAAGAAGGACAAGATGAGACCTAAAGTCATGAGATACCGGTAGGGCAGCATTAATTTGACTAACCGTTTCAGTACTCTCATCAAGCCACCCCCCGGTAAGCCTGTCGAAGCCGGTAGTAAACTCCTTTTTGGGCCAGCAATTCCTCATGAGTTCCCGTTTCTACGATTTGCCCTTGTTCCAGCACTAGGATTCGATCAACTATTTCCAAAGTAGAGAGACGATGAGTCACAATTAAAGCCGTTTTTCCCGCCAGCAGTCTCTTTAGGGCACTTTGAATCAGCACTTCATTTTCCGGGTCCAGGCCGGCGGTAGCTTCATCCAGGAGTACCAGCGGAGTATTCATGAGCAGGGCCCGGGCAATAGCTACCCGTTGGGCCTGGCCTGCACTCAAAACACGGTTTCCTTTACCGGTGACCGTTTCATAACCTTCCGGTAAAGAAGTGATGAATTCATGTATTTCTGCTTCAGCCGCTGCCTGTTGAATTTCAGCCAAGGATGCTTCCGGCCTGCCCAAAGCAATGTTTTCCTTAATCGTACCGTTAAACAAATAGGGAAACTGTGGTACCAGAGCCACCTGCCTTCGCCAGCTTGCTAACCGGAAGTCACTGAGGGGAGTTTCTCCCACCAGAATGCGGCCTGCTTGGGGTTCCATAAAGCCCATCACTAATTGCAGCAGGGTACTTTTGCCGGCACCGCTGGGACCTACCAGGGCTACCCGCTCACCGGGCTGAATGGTAAAGGAAACATCATAGAGTGCAGGTTGTTCACCGGTGTAGGAAAAGCTGATGTTTTGAAAAGTGATTCCCCGGTCCAAAACATGTTCACCGGCTATTTTCTTTCCTTCCTGCCTCCGGGGTAGGGGGGTATCCAAAAGGGCAAAGATGCTTTCCGCTGCTTTGGTACCGGAAATACCGGCATGATATTGGGTGCCCAGGTTACGAAGAGGAGTGTAAAACTCCGGTGCCAGGAGCAGGATGAAGAAGGCCGTCTCAAAGGATATGGTACCGGAAATTAATCGTAAGCCTAAAGCCACTGCCACGATGGCAGTACTGACGGTCATGAAAAACTCCAGGAAGAAGGCAGACAGGAAAGCAATCCGCAGCACTCCCATGGTAGCTTTGGCCCAGTCTTGGCTCAAACGGGCAATTACTTTTCCTTGGGCAATGGTCCTCCGCAACATTTTCAAGGTAGCCAGCCCTTCCAGTACATCAAGGAAGTGAGCGTTCATCCGGCCCAGGATGTGCCACTGTTTTTTACTCCAAGCATCCGCCAAGTTCCCGATGAGAATCATAAAGAGAGGAATAAGAGGTGCTGTACCGATAAAAATAAAGCCGGTAAGCAAATCCCGGGGGAAAACTACGATCAGGATTCCCACGGGAATGACGGTAGCCAGAGCCAGGGAGGGAAGGTAGCGGGAGAAGTATACCTCCAGGGCCTCTACTCCCTCTACCAGAGTATTGATCACCTTTCCTGTATCTTCCCGACGACCGTAAACCGGTCCTAAAGCAAAGAGATGACTTAATAGGTTTTGCCTTAAATATTCTTTGACCTTGGCCGCTCCCCGGTGGGCAAATATTTCCCCGGACCAAAAAACTAAAGCACGGAGGAGGATGATGCCCAGCAGGCCTACCAGCCAGGGATACAGCTCTCCCAAACTTTCTCCGCCTAAGAAGACCCGGTTGACTACCCGGGCCAGGAGGAAACACTGGAGTATAATCAGGATACCCGTCACCAAGCCGGCTCCGATTACTAAAGCCAGTTCTAGCTTAATCTGATTTGTTGCGTTCATTAACCGCTTGTTTATCACGGTTATCCCTCCT
>JAAYOX010000328.1 GCA_012520135.1 Clostridia bacterium | reverse complement strand
ATTGGCTTAACGGCAGCAGCCATGTTGTTACTACCAAGGAAAATATAATCCTGGCTGAAGACGATGAAGGCAACTTAACGGAAGTGGTTTGGAGAAGCGGAAACTTTCAAGATACAATTAAACTGAACAATGATAACCGTTCTATTTTTACGGCATCAGCCATGTATTGGGAGCGAAACTTTTTTACCAAAGCACATATGCGAGTGGCAGCGGAATTACATGTGTTTAACGGATGGGTTCAATTAGGCGACGAGAACCATGATGGAAAACTAAGTCTGTTTGTCCCCGATGAGTTTGGTATTCCAGGCAGTCGAATAGAGGCTGGCGATCCTGAACTTAGCTATGGCATAGTTCATTTTGTTAAAGGAGTTTTTACCGGCAATCCTCAAAATGAAGAAAACTTAATTGTAAAGGGAGCCTACTATTTCCCACATGGGGTAGAACTCCCTAGCGGTAAAGAGCAATTAATTCCCTGGTACCAATTGGATTAACAATGGGGTGTCTAAAGTGAAGTTAAACACTGATTATGAACAAGGATTTACTTTGATTGAACTCCTCATTGTCCTAGCCCTTTTGTCAGTGATCCTGGCCGGGCTGTTCAACCTCTTCTCCTTTACCTATAATAATTTTGCCTGGGTTGAAGGAGAAAGCCATCGACTGCAAACTGTCAGGCTGTCCCTTGATTTATTGGGCAATGACATCAGAAACGCTGAGCCATTTGAGGATCAGCTTATCGGGGTCAAAATTGAATCCAATGGTACTAAACTATATTTGGGTCCAGAAGGGAATGGACAGATCCGTTATGAGGTAAAGGACAAAGGCTTGTGGCGACAAGTCCATGATGGCAAAACATTTAAAGATCAACCGGGAAAAATACTTGATCTGGTCTCTCCGTCAGGCTATAAACCATTTGAATTACAGGAAAAAACAGTGTACGTTAAGTTAGTAATAGATTATAAAGAGGGCAACAGGGATCAGAGACCAATGGAAATTGCGGCGGATTTCACCGTGAGAAACGGTTTGTTAGAAAAGGAGGATTAATATGCTCAAGTTCCTTTGGCAAAATGAAGATGGTATAGTGTTGCCGTTAGCGGTGGTGTTGATTGCCGTTTTAACCCTTTTAGGGTTCAGTGCTATTTTTATGGTTGATGCCCAGAAGAGCTTGGCGCAAAAGGACATCGAGAAGGCAGACGCACTTCACTATGCAGAGGCCGGTATTCATGATTACCTTGGGCACGTAAACAGGAAGACCAATAAAGATTGGGACCGCTGGGGTGAAGTGATCCCATTTGAAGATGGATATTATCAAGTAGTCAAAGTAGACTATGATGAGAAGTCCTTAAAAAGAGACATTCAATCTACGGGGTGGGTCGCCGGGGATGAGGATAATAAGAGGACTGTCCAGGTGACTATCGACAGAAGAGCATTCAATCAATATGCGTACTTTTCTAACACGGATTCATTTATCATTAATGGCAAAAAAGAAAAAGTCTACTGGGCAAAAAATGAAAAATGCTACGGACCCTACCATACTAATGATTCTTTGTATATCAAGGACGCAAATTCGTCCAGTCGACCTGTTTTTTACGGACATGTATCTTATGTTAACGCTATTGAAGGAGATTATGTCAAATCTTATGCCAAACAACTGTTTAGGGAAGGTTACAGCAAGGTACCGCCCATTGTAATACCCCAAACTAATTATCAAATAAAGGAAAGAGCTCAAGAAGGAGGCCATTATTACTCCGGTCGGACCAGGATTCTTTTAGACGGTGACAAGTATCATGTTAAATATTATGAGTATGATGAAAAGGGAAAAAAATATGTAGAAAAGGAAAAAAGAAATTTACCCTTGCCGGAAAACGGAGTCATCTATGTGGATGGGGGAAGCGACGGTAAATTTGCAGCTACTTCGGGAAACCTGTTTATTGCCGGGGAGCTGTCCGGCAGTTTGACTATCGGTGCGGCCAATGAGATTTACATTACAGGGTACGATCCCCTGGAGGACACCTGGGCAACAAAGAATGGTAAAAACTGGACCATTGTACCCGCAAAAAAGCCAAATAATACTACTCAAGGGCTTGTTTACAAAAATACTACTTTCCAACAAGTAAAAAAAGGCAACGAAGTTGTCGGATACACTGCAAATCTTAATAAAGGTGATGATCTACTGGGTCTGGTTGCTAACAAAGATATCAAAATCCTGGGGATCGGTTGGTTTAACAATCCTAATCCCAGCAGTGGCAGTAGAAATTCTGATCCGGATCCTGAATATAATGTGGCACCTACTGATATTACCATTCATGGGGCAATCTTTTCCATCGGCGAAGGATTTGGTTTTGAGGCATATGATATCCATAAAAAAGGCACTATTATCCTTAGAGGTTCCATTATTCAAAATTCGAGGAAAGCAGTAGGCTTAACCGATGGGTCAAAAGGATATAAAAAAGACTATGCCCATGATCCCAGAATGCTTAATGCCACCCCTCCCGGTTTCCCTGAGCCTTTAAATACCGGTTGGGAGATTAAAAGCTGGAAGGAAGTAAATCCGAACACTAACTAATTTTGCAGTTATACCAGATCCAACAGCACCCCAATTTTACGGGGTGTTTTGTTTTTTGACGTATTATGTCGTTTGATGACGAGAAAAAAAGGAAATATTTTGGCAGGAAAAAGCAGCTATAGGGAGAATTTGTAACCCTAATACGCAGAATTTGCTATAATTTAGCATTCTTTAGGGGGAAAGCATCTCATCTATGGCTGTTCTTTTTGACGAGTTCAGGGAACAAATCCTTTTATCAAGACCGAGAACTCCCGCCCAAGCACTGGCTCTTTTTGCTTACCAAACGGGAGCCATGCTTGAAGCCGGATTGCCTCTTTTGGCTGCTTTGGAATTGAACCGGGAACAAGCACCTGAGCATTTAAGAACAGCCCTGCTGGCGGTAGAACAGGATTTAAAAGAAGGAAGCAGCCTGGCTAAAGCACTAAGCAAGCATCCCCGGGTATTTCCTCCTTTACTGGTTAGTATGGTAGAGGCCGGTGAACTGGGAGGTATACTGCCAAAGGCTTTTAGCTGGTTGGCGGATCATTACGAAAGAGAAGACAAGCTATTTCAACAAATAAAATCTGCTTTGGCATATCCTGTACTGGTATTGATCTTAACGCTTGTATGCCTGCTAATCATGTTTGTTTTAGTTCTGCCCAATTTTGCCCATCTGCTAAGTAATATGGGTACTGAATTGCCCCTGCTCACTAAAATGGTACTGGGTATCAGCAACCTACTGGTGAAGCGAGGCTCGTTCTTGCTATTGTTGGTCATTACAGGCTTTGGGATCTTGTATATCTTTCTTCAACGCCCTGCCGGGAGGTTATGGTGGGATAATACTTTACTGAATTTACCGCTAATCGGTAGTTTAGCTTTAAAAGTAATCTCAGTTCGTTTCTGCCGGATACTGGGTGCACTACTCCATAACGGAGTGCCTATTTTACAGGCTGTTAATGTAGTTAAGAAAACACTAGGCAATCAGGTCCTGGAGCATAGCTTATCTATAGCAGAAGCCAGTCTGAAGGAAGGGCAGGGACTTGCAAAACCTTTGGCTCAGGAAAAATTGTTTCCTTCTTTAGTGGTCCAACTGGTGACATCAGGAGAGGAAACAGGTCAACTGCCTCAGTTTCTGCTCAAATTAAGTGATTATTATGATCGAGAGGTAGAACGTACCTTGGAGAAAGTTGTTGCTTTGCTGGAACCGGTTTTAGTTTTGCTATTAGGTATATTCGTCGGTGGAATTGTAATCGCTTTATTATTACCCATGTTTAGCCTCTTTAGCTCTCTGTAAGTAGCACGAGCCCCTTGCCAAAATGTGACTTTAAAGCAATGGGTGAGGAAGGTTGCTCCAATAGAACGCCTAAAAGGTGAAGTCCATGAGAAAATGTCGAAAAGGATTTACCTTAATCGAAATTGCTATTGTGCTGGCTATTTTCGGCATCTTGTTGGCAGTTATGTTTCCTAAACTCCAAAAGCCCTTGGCTCAATATCAACTGCGGAGTACAAGTATACAATTGGCTTCCGATATGCGATTGGTAAGACAGCAATCTATCTTTGGGAGAGCCTATGTTGTTAACCTGCAGGTATCACCTCAAGAAGGTTTTTACTCAATTAGAGATTCTGCCAGTGTTGTTGTACAACGATTTCTTCCGCCTGGCATTCATTTTAAAGAAGTGATACTGGATAAAAACACTTTAAATTTTTCTTTAACGGGGGCACCAAGTTCCGCCGGAAGAATTGGCCTGACAAATAATTTCGGTGAAACTTGTTACGTTTATTTTATGCCTTCTTCCGGGCGAATTAGGGTGGATTGTAGTGGTGATAAATGATCAAAAAGGCTTTACTTTAGTGGAAGTATTAGTCAGCATTTTTATCCTATCATTAATAGCAGTACCCTTAATCTCCATGCTTACCTTTGGGCTACATGGGCTCCAGGAAGCCAGGGAAAGAACCAAAAAAGTTTATTCCGTGCAAGGTTTATTAGAACCGCTTTTAGATCCTATCGTCAGTGTCCCGGTAAATGCCGGAGAATTCCAGCCACACCCTGACTGGTCCCAATATGAGTATCGCCTTTTAGTCAGGCCCCATTATGGTGCCTCATTAAATAAGATCATCGTGGAATTAAGGGAAAAAGACAAACCGGATCAGATCATAGAATTAACGACGTTGAAGGCTAGGAGAAAGCTATATGTACCGGATACATAACCAAAACGGTTTCACCTTGGTAGAAGTTTTGATTACCACTTCTATATTATTACTATTGCTCATTCCTTTTTTCGGCCTTTTGCACTCCACTGTTCTTCATTATAGGACTACGGAAGTAGGGGTTAACCACCAACAAAATCTAAGGATCGCCATGGAGGCCATTACCGGAGACCTGCGACAGTGTAAAGGGCTGGTAGCCATGGCGTCTACGACCAAGTTAGGCGAGAAAAACTTGCTGCTGTTGACTGAAAACAAGGATACAATTTGGTACTATCTCAGCGGTCAGGATTTAAGATGGGCAAAAAAGGGGAGGCTGGATCAACATTTCTACGGTCACAATCCTGTGGCGGGAGGGATTTCATCCTTAAACTTTAGTTACAATAAGATTCCTTTCGCCGACAGCACTCAAGTAACCGTAAAGTTGGAAGGGCAGGACGAAATGGGCCACCGTTACGCAATTAGCTCAACGGTGCTGATTAGAGTGGATTGAGAATTATGTTATCAGATCTACAGAAGAAGCTTGTTGAAGAAAAGGGTTCAGCTCTATTTGTCACCCTGCTGCTGGTGATATTAGTTTTCACCATCGGTATAGCCATCCTGGAATTAACCGGGACAGAAACTAAAATCAGTCACAACCAAAAAATAGCCACTCAAGCTTTGTTTTTGGCTGAAGCAGGTGTACAGATGGCCATTCATCAATTGGAGCTTGATCCTCAATGGAAGGCAGGTTACCGCAATTACCCCCTTGGCAAAGGGGTCATCAAAGAAGTGAAAATCGAAAACAAGTTGTATTCCGTTCGTATAGAATCCCAGGGAGAAGTACAGGGAGTAGGCAGACGAATTAGAACTGACCTGACTAAAATACCGGTTCCCTTTGTTTACCCCTTAATTACCGGTAATCTGGTGTTACGTCCCGGAGCAAACTTCAAAATTGAAGGTGATGCGCTTCACTACGGGAATTTCACCTTGACAAACTTTGCTGAACTGGAGGGTTTTTTCCTGGTTGACGGGCTTGTTCTATTAGATAAAGGGATTGTGAAAGGAACTATTTCAGCTACGGGACCAATTCTGGTCAATGATGAGGCACAGGTAGAAGGAACGCTGGTTAGCGGTGAAAATGTGGAAATTAATGACGATTTACCGGGGGAAAGTGAAGCTCATTCATCCATACCCATTCTGATGCCTAATGTTCCGGTGGAGCCGGATTTAAACTGGTACTTTCAAAGACCTCATTTCTCGATCGAAGAACCGGTTGTATTCATAGAAGAGCTGGTTTCCGGTATCCATGTAGCCTCGGGTGACTTAACCGTCATGGTCGATGAATCCGGCAGTCCTTTCTTGGGGCAAATAGCGGTGGTAGTGCCCGGTACGGTGAGAATCAGCTGCAATCTTATTCCCGGTGATTCATTAAGCCATTGTATTTTTATTATCGCCGAGGATATTATTGTGGAGCCGGGAGTGACCCAGATTTCGGGTGCTCTGTTGGCCTCCGGCAGCATCCAGGTTATGGGGGGCTCTTTCAATAAAGAGTTTTACGGAACCCTGCAAGCGCCGTTAATTTCAATGCCCCCTGGAACTACCCGGCTTACGTATTATCCCCTTGCGGGAAATCACTTGGTCAAAAGGACGCAAGTGCTATTTCAAGTAACCGACTGGCTGGAAGTAATGAACTGGTGAAAAAGAGGTGACTGGAAAGTGAGATGGCGGTTTCGTTCCAGAGGAGAGTTGCCTTTAGGGATTGCCTGGGAGGAGGACCTGCTTCGCGTCGTTGATATGCAACGGCAGGGCCAAGAATATCAAGTAAAGACTTTCTCGTTTCCTTTACCTGACAAAACGATGCCGGATGATCCTGTTAGCAATCAGGGTGCCTTGGTAGAATTATTGCAAACCATCCGTAAGGAAAATCGATGGGGTCAAAGAAGTGTAGTCACCGCCTTACCCTCTACCCAAGTTCTGGTTAGGCATCTACAAGTTCCTGCCATGGCCGCGACAGAGGTGGAAAAGGCAGTTTATTGGGAAGCAAAACAATTACTACGAACCGACCTTACAGACTATTCCTTTGATTATATGATCTTGAGCCGCGATCTGTCTCAAAAGGACCGTCCCTCCTTGGCAATAATGCTGGCAGCAATACCTAAAGAAAAGGCTATTGGTATTTATCAATTATTCTCCAAGGCGGGCTTTCAGTTAAAGGCCATTGACGTAGTCCCTTTAGCTTTGAAAAGAGCATTGCTCAGTGGGAATATATCCGGCCAGGAAAATGAATCTACTGTTTTACTGGATTTGGGTAGCAATTGTACTCAACTGGCTATCGTATCCCAAGGGCAACTGACCTTTTCCCGGTCATTACCTTTCTGCATCCCTTCAGGAGCACGAAAAGACGGTGAGGATGCTAACCAAAGTTTATGGTCTAAAACAAAAGAGTTGTTGACAGAAATGCGCAGATCTTTAGATTATTTTCAGGCCCAAACGAGACAAAAAGCGGAAGAGCTGATCATTAGCGGTTCCGGGAGTAAGTGGCCGGGCTTTACGCCGCTGTTACAAGAGTTGAACTTGAAAGTGGCTTATGGTATTCCCGGCAGAGGGTTAGAGTTAGATCAGTACCCGGATCCCAGCTTTGCAGTAGCTCTGGGTTTGGCCTTGAAAGGAGTCCGGGAATAAGTGTCCATCAATCTTTTGCCGGAAGAATTGGCCTCTGCCGGCCTGCGACAACCAAAAAGGTCAATGTTCCTGGTTGCTTTTCTGTTGTTTAGCTGTTTCTTCTTAACTACCAACGGTTTGATATACTTTAAGGTTCATACCTTGGAGAGGCAAGCCGAATACTGGGATTTGATTAGAACTGAATATAATCGGACTCAGGAAAGATTAGAGCAGTTGGAGGAAGAGATTGCTTGGGCTGATGATGAACGAAATGCTTTAACAACTATCTTGAATACTGGGGTCAGATATATCGATTCCATCGAAGTTCTTCAATATCACTTAAATCCTCAGGTAATGGTACACCAAATTACACTGTCAAAGGAAGGTTGGCTGGTAGTGAGAGGGATGGTCAGAACAATGGCATCGGTAGGTGAGTTGGCTGCATCACTGGGTAGTGATGCTTATTTTCTTGAAGTGCATGTGGCGGAGCTTTACCTGGCTCCCGGTGGTCACCACTCCTTTACTCTTGAGTTATTGACCCAAGCTAGGAATGATGAAAATGCAATTTAAATTATCCCCAAGGGAGAAAAAGCTCTTAGCATTATTAGCCGTGGTAATAGGAAGCTATTTATGGTATCAGGTTTTTTGGGAAAACCTGTGGCCTCGTTATCAGGAGTTGAAAAAGGACCATGAACACTTCCTGGTTATCGATTTGGATTTGGCTCATCAGAT
>JAAYOX010000327.1 GCA_012520135.1 Clostridia bacterium | reverse complement strand
AGTTGGATCAATTTGGCTCCTCCAATGATTGTTTCACCGTCTCTAATAACGACATGGTCATGGATGGGGCCGCTGAGATCCATCCCGTAATCCTGAAAAATACTCCGTAATTGTTCTGCATCAGCTGCTTGTGCAAAGACCGGTTCAGGTTTCATCTTGCTAACCCCCTAGACGTCAATGGTCGAACGGGGATCGTGATTGGGGTTGGGAGGGGTGCTGACGATGATACCGGATTGATCGATCCAGTCAAGAGTCCTTTCTGCCAGGAATATATCCTGTTGAAAAGGCTTGGCGTAGGCCATCGCCCGGAGCAGGGAAATACAGTGGGCCAGGTCATTGATGTCATCTACATCTGCCACCGGTGCTAAACAAGCTACAGGTATCTCTTTGGCGGCGGCCTTGTTGATATAAGCATCCAATGCAGGGACACCGTCCATGTTATAGTAAACACCCTGGGAATCCATGGGGGTATTCGCCGTGTAACCCACTAATGATACCCCGCATTCCTGGCAGGGAGCCTGTACAAAACCGCCCCGGTCAGAAGTATCCTTGAAATGGTCAAGCCATTGGAAAGCCTGGATCAGATGGCTGACAGGCATGGTAGGCAGGTCTCCCCCGATTGACACTACGGAATCATAGCCTTGGTCAAACAGTTGTTTAAAGGCGTTATCAAAGTGATCATCGAAAGTTTTGCCCTGGTCAATAATGAATAAGGAGGCCTCAATACCTGATTCCTTCAAAAGCTCCTCCAATTGTTCCCGGTCCGAGGGGGAAGGAGAACTGAACACCAGGTGATATTCCCGCCCCTGCCCATGGCAGTTGACCGGGTTTTGGGTATTCAATGACCGTATAGCCTCACTTGCAATGTGGGCCACGTCCAACACCATGGCCCGGTATAACTCCGCTGCTTCTTCCGGGGTAAAGATTCCTCCCCTGGCTTCTGTCAGGCGGGTTTTTGTAACCCCTGGGTTAGGTGCCTTGGTAAAAATCATGAGAGCATGTTTGGATACCATTTGTTAACACTCCTTTACGATAAAAAGTAGTTATTCAACCGCCTTTTCAATCCGGCAGGGAATACCGTTATAATTCCAGGTGCCAATCAAAGGCTCGCAAGCTGCGAAATCCGCTGATGTCAAATTGTTGGCATTGGATAACCATAGTCCTCCCAGTTCCGGTTCCCTGTTTTTCATTTCCGGGAACCACCAGCCGTATTCAATACTGACTACATTGTCCCGCATGGATCTAAATTTCAATTTGAAGCGCCCTTTTCCCTTTTTTGTTACCACCTGGATCCAACTGCCCTCTTCCAACCCGTATTTTTGGGCAGTAGTAGGGCTAATTTCTGCCAAGGGTTCCGGGTGCAAGGCTCGTAATTCCGTCACTTGGCGATAGCTGGATGCATAATAGGGCTGAATTCTTGCACCGGTAATCAACCGGAGGGGAAATTCTTCCGTTGCCGGGGGAGGCTGTTTAGGCTGAGGTAGAGGAGGGTAGCCCAAATGGTCAAGTAAGTTACTGTAAAGCTCTACCTTACCGCTTTCAGTAGCAAATCCCAGCGGCCGGTTGTTTTCGCCGGCAGTTTCATACTTGGCGTATCGATGAGGCCGGTAGTACAACCCTGTTTCACAGAATTCCTGCCAAGTTAAACCGGTGGGCTTCAAACAATCGTCTAAAGCTTCCTCCATTGTTTCCCAGGGCCAGTAATCTTGTTGACCAAAGCGAAGTCCCAGTTCCCGCCAAAAGAAATAGTCCTGCCGGCGCTGGTAGTAAGGAGTTACAGCTTGTTTGCCACCGTAGGCAACATTGGCAGTTCCTGCATCAGTCTCCATCAGAGGACGCTCCAGGACGCCCGCGCTGGGTAATATATAGTCCGCCAGCATAGCAGTTGGTGTTTCGAATAATTCCAATACTACCAAAAGATCCAGGCTTTTCAGTGCTTGATAGACCAGCCCGGTATCCGCCTGGGTCAAAAGGGGATTGGTCGCCATGACGATTAGTGCTTTGATAGGATACGGCTGTCCGGTAATCATTGCCTTCCAGACCAGGTTAGGATGGGCCGAGGTCAGGTAACGCATGGGCAGCCTTTTATCATGCTTCATCGTATATTGCCGCAGCTTGGCATAGCCCTGGTAAGTCTGTAAAGATAAAAAATCTTGACCTAACTGTTTTTTACGAAATGAAGCTACCGTATGCTCGCTCATTTCCAGGTCAATTTCAGGAATGAAATCCGGCATTTCCGTTAAATAAGAAGCGCCAGGTACATCGACATTGCCTGTAATAGCACGGAGGATGGCAAAAGCCTGGTGAGTGGGAATCGTATTGTAGCCAAGTTGATCAATCCCCCTGCCGGTGTAAAGGGTGGCCGGTGAGTTGCCGGCGTAAAGTTGCGCCGCCTTGACGATATCCTCAGCCGGGATGCCGGTGATACCTGCCACATAGCCGGGGGTATACGGTTTCACATGCTTTTTCAATTGTTCGAACCCGTAACACCAGCGGTTCACAAAACTGCTGTCATAGAGCTTTTCTTGAATGATGACGTGAATAAGTCCAAGGGCGAGAAAAGCATCGGTGCCGGGCCGGACAGGCAGCCATAAAGTAGCTTGGCGCGCTGTTTGGCTACATCTTGGGTCAACCACAATCAAGGGTTTGCCGGCCTTTGCCAGCTGCAATAAACTGTGCCAGAATAAAGAATTATCCGATTGAGCCGGGTTGGTACCCCAGACAAGGGCACAGTTGGTTGTCTCCGGATTTAATTCATTGACTACCGGCCACCCGAAAGTCAAAGTATTGATCAAAATACCCGGATTCCAGCAAATCTGGCCGACGCCCACATTATTGGGGCTGCCGAACAGGTTCATAAAGCGATGGAGAGGCCAGTAGATGGCATGGGGTCCGCCAATGCAGGTAGCCAGGGTTTCAGGACCGTATTTATCTTTTAGGGCCTGAAGTTTGGCGGCAATCTCATCCAAGGCCTGCTCCCAGGTAATCTTTTCCCATTGCCCACTGCCCCGGCTGCCTTTTCGCTTCAGGGGGTAATTGATTCTTTTTGGGTGGTCCAGCACCTGAGGGATTACCCGCCACCTGGGGCAGCGGTTTTGTACCCTGGTGTCATAGGGGAAACGGGTAGGATCAGGCTCTACCTTGGTGACATTATTATTGTCCACATGGGCAATCAACCCACATTGATAGCCACAAAAGCGACAGTTTGTAGGTACTTTTTTAGTCATAGTTATTCATCCTTAGTCGATACTGGTTAAATGACGGGCACAAAAGGGTATTAACCGGTTATCCCGAGTAGCAACAGTCATACTGCATTGCCTGAGCCTTTTCAGATCCAGATCCAGGGCATCCATGTAGTTCATGATTAAAATGGAAAGCCCGGAAGAGTCAGGGGAAAATCCCCGTGCCGCCAAGATGTCGGCAAACACCGAACCTTGAGGACTGGCAGGGTTGAAACTGTCCAGGTATTCTTCCTTGGACAGTAATCGGGTACAGGGAATAAAACCCTCCCGACTCTCAACCAGGTAAGTGGCACAGGAACATAAGGGATGGGAACACCCTAAAGGCCATAAGTCCTCAGGCTTGATCAGACCATGGCTCTGCTCTGCCAACAAGAAAACCACATCACCCATTGTCAGGGGCTGTACTTCATTGATGCCAAATCGCCCGGAAGTAAAGGCCGGCTGCAGCGCCAAGCCTGCGATGACATCATTATTTTCTAAAGCAAAATCCAGAACGGAACCGATTTCCCGGTGGTTGAGACCATGGATAATAGTCATGGCCAGTACTACCTGTACGCCTACCTGCCGGCAGTGTTCAATCGCCTGCAGTTTAACAGGCAGCAAATCCGCTCCCCTGATTTGCCGGTAGGTAGAGGGGGACAAGCCGTCAAACTGCATGTAGATCCCGCTAATGCCTGCTTGGTGTAATTTCTCCAGGTAAGCCTTGTCCTTGCCGATGACAATGCCGTTGGTATTGATCTCAATTCCGGTAAAGCCTGCTTTCCTGCCCAGTTCCACGATCGAAGCCAGATCAGGCCGGGTGGTGGGTTCCCCACCGGTCAGCTGGATGCTGACGTAGGTACCGACCCGATCTTTGATCTGTTGGTACATTTCTTCCAATGTCTTAAGGTCCGGACCGGGCTCAGGGTGACGGTTGTCCTCGTTAGCCGCAGCAAAGCAGACAGGGCATTTTATATTGCAGTCCTGAGTAACCTCCAATTCCACCAGGGTAGGATGACGCAAATGCCGGCTGCATAAACCGCAGCCTTCAGGACACGGCTGTTTTGGTTCAGTTTCTCCTGAAGGAGACTTTTTAGTGGGGAATTGAAAGCTGTTCATCCACCGGTAGTGCTCCTCGTCAGGCCATACATAGGAAGTATAAGTTCCGTGTTCCGGGCATGTTTTAGTCATGTAGACAGCTTTATTCCGGCTGATTATTTTTGCATCGATTACTTTCAGGCAAACCGGGCAAATGCTTTGAGTAGCTTCCAATTCAATTTCCTTGTCTAAAGCCGAATATGGTTTCATACTAAAACCCCTAACTTAATAAGTTATCTACTTATCGCCCCAGGCTTTCAAAAAGTCTTCGTTGCCTTTAGGCAGCCGGGAACGATACAGCTGTTCTCCCGGGAGCCAGGTCCTGTCTTCCCCGGCACAAACCGTCAGCCAGCGCATCAAAAGTCCCCCTAACAAGACCAAGGCAGAGCCAAGAAAGGCAAAATTCATGGACCAGATCAATAATATGATTGGCACTATAGTACCGATCAAAAGGAATCCATACTTGAACAGGCCGGCCAAATCGCCGCTAAGCCAGCGCTCAGCCGCCTTGGCTTCCAAATAAGTAGTGCCGGTCTTTTTAATCAAAACGTAACCGACCCATAAAGCCAGTTGCAATACCAAAAGACCTGCCGCTACCCAGCGGAAGATATCCGGCAGGATACTTGCCGTCACCGTAGTCGTTAAACCGCAAAGAAGATGAGCCGCCGTTCCCGTTACCAAGGAGGAAAGGAGGAATAAACTCATCAAACCCGGTCCGACCCAGAAAGGCCGGGATTTATGCCTTCCCAGTAAGACCCCCGGATAAGTAGCCACTACCAGCCCCGTAATAACTGAGACAACTGCCAGCAATTTACGCAGTGCTACAGCCGATTGCCAAGGAACCTGGGCCAAGCCAAAAGAAGCCAGGAGTAGACCGGCAACAATGGCAATTAACATATTCCAGGCACCGAAGGTTAAAATAGCTTTCGGATTCACAAAAACCCGCCAACTTTGAAAAGGACGACCCAATTCCAGGATCAGAAAGCCGGCACCGATACCAATACAGATTGGGCCGAGAAAATTCCCTAAAAGGGAAACTCCTACCTT
>JAAYOX010000326.1 GCA_012520135.1 Clostridia bacterium | reverse complement strand
TTGCTGCTATTTTTGAAGAGACTGCCGATCATGAAAAAGAACATGCCAAACGAGCATTAAAATTTTTAAACGGTATTGGAGATACTAAAGCCAACCTCAAAGATGCCGCCAACGGTGAAAACTACGAGTGGACTGATATGTACAAACAATTTGCCAAGGAAGCCAAGGAAGAAGGCTTCAAGGAAATTGCGGCCTTTTTTGACAAGGTGGCCACAGTTGAAGCAGAACATGAAAAGCGTTTTTTAAAACTGCTGCAAAACCTGGAGAAGGGCCATGTGTTTAAGAAAGAAGAGGAGCAACGGTGGATGTGCCGTAATTGTGGCTACGTTCATACCGGCCAGGGGGCACCTGAAATCTGTCCCGCCTGCGTTCATCCCCAGGGCTTTTTCCAAATTAAAGCGGAAAATTATTAAGCTGTTTCTCTTTTTACCAGCAGGGTTTTCAATGAAAAATCAAGCAACGAAACTTATAAAAACAGCCGCAAACCCCTAATACAAAAGGGCTAGCGGCTGTTTGTCTGTCAAACCTTTACGTAGCCTTATCCAAATTCAGCGAATTCGATCCTGTTACGGCCGGAGGCCTTGGCTTTATATGACAATCTATCGGCAGCGGCTATGATGTCCGTTAAGGAGATATCCGGTGCATATTGATATCACTGAAATATGCCAGAATTCTAAGTAGTATTGAAAAAAATCAGGCAAAAGACCTTTACATTAAAATACTTAATATGGTATAATAACTCATCAAGACAAAATATTGATGAAACGCTGAATTCTCATTTAGATGAGAAGCGGGGGACCCGGTTTTTTTGGGGTGAATCTCTCATACCAAGAGAGTAGGGTTAACTTTCAACCCGAATCCGTCAGCTAACTTCGCAAGCGTGGAAAGTGGGAGCTTAATATCAAGCTTAATTAAGGTTAGCCTTTTTTCAAACCCTACTTTCCAGTAGGGTTTTTTTATCTTTTAATCACTGTAAATCTGCTCTTGAGGATTGCCGGATTGCGAGAAAAATGGAGAGGGAGGTTTTATAATATGGCAACGCGACAACTCTCGCTGGAAATGATGCTTGATAAAAGTCTTATGAAACGAAAGAAAGTTCAGTTGACACCTGAGGAAAAAAGACAGATCTCCATCCAAAGAGCCGTGGAATTGGAAAGTAGAATTAAAGATTATTTAGAGGCTAGAACCAAAATTCCTGTTGGCAGAGAACTTGAAGATAGGATTGCCCGTCAGAGAGCCAAAATCTTGAAGCTGTTAGGGGGTACTGAGGCAGATTGGCAGGACTGGAAATGGCAAATGGCCAACAGGATTACTGATGTGGAACTGCTTTCGGAAGTACTTGAACTATCTGAAAGGGAAGCCGAAGAAATTAGAGCAGTAGGTGAGAAATTCCGCTGGGCAATTTCTCCTTACTACTTGAGTATAATTGACCCGGCTGATCCCGCTGACCCTGTTCGTCTCCAAGCCATTCCCCAGTGGCCGGAGTTGGAACCGGGGTCCGGGGAAGATGATCCCATGGGAGAAGAATTTACCAACCCTGCCCCCAGAATTACCCGTCGCTATCCGGACCGGTTGATTATTAATGTGACCAATGTTTGTGCCATGTACTGCCGGCATTGCCAGCGGCGGCGCAATATCGGAGAGACAGATCGTCATAGCCCTACTGATGATTTGCAGGCTGCCTTGGATTATATCAGGCAGCACCCGGAAATCAGGGATGTTTTGGTCACCGGCGGCGACAGCCTGATGCTTTCCGATGAAAAAATTGATTGGCTGTTAACGGAATTAGACAATATTCCTCATGTGGAAATTAAGCGATTGGGGACCAGGGTGCTTGTTACGTTGCCCCAGCGGATTACCAAGGAATTGTGCGATATCTTGGCAAAACATCCGCCCCTGTATCTCAACACCCAATTCAATCATCCCCAGGAACTGACTAAAGAGGCAGTTGAGGCGGCGGAACGGTTGGTAAAGGCGGGGGTAGTACTGGGCAACCAGGCAGTACTCCTCAAAAATATCAATAATGATAAGCACGTGATGAAAAAGCTTAATCATGAGTTGTTAAAGGCCAGGATTCGCCCCTATTATATTTTCCATGCCAAGGAAGTGATTGGAACACGGCATTTTGTTACTCCTATCGAAGACGGGCTGGAAATTATGGAACATCTACGTGGCTACACCTCAGGCTTAGCCATTCCAACTTATATTATCAATGCTCCCAAGGGGTACGGCAAAACACCCATGCTGCCCGAGTACCTGGTTTC
>JAAYOX010000325.1 GCA_012520135.1 Clostridia bacterium | reverse complement strand
GGTCTTCGCAACGGCAAATAATCGTCCTGTCATCCACCGGCCTCACCTCTCCACCTTAATATTGCGTACCGTCATGCCTAATTCTTTTGGCACTGCCAGCCAGATCAGGGCCGTCCGATCCATGGCTTTCGCCTGCTGTACTTTTAGCACCCGGGCCGGACCCACCGCTTTTCCTTCCCGGTCTAGGGCAATTACTTCAGTATTCTCCTGAGGCAGGGGCAGATACTCGTAAGGAATCTTTACTAAGGTCTCCGTATCCGAGTAGGTTTCATCTACTACAAAAATAGCCAATCCCGGACAGCGGAACATACAATTGCCACAGCCGTTGCAGTTTTCCCTGATTAAAACCGGCGGGTTGTTAATATCGGTAAAAGGAGCGATGGCTCCCCTGGTACAAGCCTCGGAACAGGGATTGCAGGGTATCTCCTGAAAGCATTCAATCACCGCTACCGGCCCCTGATGCCCGGCGGGGGGCTGTATTAGTTCCAACTGTTCCCGGGCAGGCACTCCTGTTTTGGCTAACATACCGCCCCCTCCTCTCCCAGCAATTTTTTCAGACCACTGCGGATTTTATCCCCTGCAGGACCCGAGCGTAAACCATGAAGCTGCTCCAGGGCATTTTCAATACAGCTTTCAGCTTCTGGGCCGCCGTAGCCAAGGCTTCGTGCAGCCGCCAATCCCGCTAACCGTCCTTCTACCATAGCGGCACTGGCTTCTTCCACTCCCGATACGTCTCCGGCCACATAAATCCCGGGCCTTGTAGTTTCCAGTAAATGATTCCGGCAGGGTACGTGGCCTCCCAGTTCAGGGATAAACCGCATCTCACAACCGGCCTGCCACAACAAATCCGCCAAAGGAGTGAGTCCCACTGCCAGGCAGATTACGTCTACTTCTAAAGTCTGTTCCGTTCCCGGCACCGGCTGCCAATGATCATCTAACTGCTGTATTACCGCTCCCGTCACCATATCCCGGCCTAAAGCCTCTTTAATGGTGTAACGAGTCAAAATCGGCACACCGGCCCGGCGAATTTTGGAAGCATGGACCAGATAGCCTCCAATCCGTGGGGCTCCTTCAATAACAGCCGCTACCTCCACCCCGGCCTGGAGCAATTGATAGCTGACAATTAAGCCGATATTCCCGGCTCCCACCATCAAGACCCGGCGGCCGGGCAACACCCCGTGAAGGTTCATCAATGTCTGGACCGCTCCTGCTCCATAGATACCGGGCAAATCATTATTGGGAAAAGGCAAAACTTTTTCCGCTGCCCCCGTGGCCACGATGATCCGCCGGGGCCGGATCTTCACATGCCGGTTATCCTTTTGGGCCGTTACCACTCCGTCTTCATAGATGCCCAAAACAGGAGCACCTGTCCAAACAGTTACCCGGTCATGATTATCCAACTCCTCAGCTAACACTCGAGCAATGTCAATCCCCCGCCGGGAGGCGTACTGTTCTTTGGAACCGAAAAACTTATGGGTTTGCTTGACTAACTGGCCTCCCAACCAGTCCATTTCTTCGATTAACAGCACCTGGGCACCCAACTCGGCAGCTGCCGCCGCTGCCCTAAGTCCTGCCGGTCCGCCTCCGATTACCAGGATTTCCGTTTGGGTCATTTGATTACCCCCTTCCCCTGTTGGGTCTCCACGATCATTCCCTCCTGCAATTTCTCTACACAAACCCTCACATTAGGTTCTCCGTTTACTACCATAAGACAGGAGGAGCAATTGCCGATGGCACAGTAGAAACCCCGGGGGCGATGGTGCCTTGGGCTGTGACCCAAAATTTTGACCCCTGCTGCATGAAGAGCAGCAGCTATGGGTTCTCCTTCGTAACCTTCCAATTCCCTGCCGTCAAAAGTGAATTTGACTTTGAGGCCTCTATTAAATTGAACAATAGGATGCTCCGTAATCCGCATTTCCATCATCCCTTTCCGTCAATAAGCCAATGCCTCCTCCAGCCACAACCCGGAAGTAATTAACCGTGCCGGCGTCAAGAGGGAGCCTCCCAGCAAATCGGGAAAAATGTTGTAGGCCCAATTCTGAAACTCCCAGGGAGGCATCGTCACCGGCAACAACAGCACCGGAAAAGCCAGATGACTTACCTGGGCTTCCAACCGGGAGAATACATCAGGTTCACCGGAAGTTACCCTGAAAGCAATCCCGGCATAATCGGCGGCGTAAGCCCGGTTAATCAGGTGCAAATCCTCCGCCTCTACCGGTTCTCCCTGAGCCAGTAGAAACACACCGGTCCCTTTGGCCGGTAAAGGATCCCGCCAGTTATTTACTTGGGCCAGCTTCTTTAAAGTAACATTGCGAAAATCCTCTCCCGTCAGCAATTTCGCTCCCTGGGTTCTGGCAGCCGCCACCAACTGACTTAGTAACATGGCTTACATCCACCTTTCCAGATAATTAGCTAATTTCTGTATTGTGCAAAAATCATGCCAATACGACCGGGACGAAGCTTTTAAACCGTTAGAAACGTCAAAAAGCCGGTAAATCAACGGTTTTCGTCATCCGGACCCGGTCCAAAGAAACAAAAAAAGAGCCCCCACGGGACTCGTTATTGTCTAATTTTCTGTACAGACTGTCAGCTTTTTAATTACTTTATTTGACACACAAGGAAAGGGCTTTTTATTCAGAACACCGGGTCTCCGTCTCCCTTGGTCTCCTCCCCGGTAACCCTCCGGATCACTACCGCCCCGCTTAAGGCGATAACTGCCACCAGCAAAATAGAATAAAACGGGTCGATGCCCCACAGAAATCCCGTCAAAGAGCCTCCGATAAAAGAACCGATAAACTGCCAAGTATTAAATACTCCCGTAACGGTACCCCGGTATCTTTTCCCACTGAGCTTGGTCACACTGGCAGGCAGCAAGGTCACCAACGACATATAACCGGTCATAAACAAGTGCATGCCTAAACCTACCCAATAAGGGCCGTTCAAATAATAAGCCAAAGTGCCTAAAGCGATGATGCCAAAGGAAAAAGCGGCTACTTTAACAAAATGCCCTGCATCGGCGTATTTGGCAGCCACCCGCATTACAACCATGGCCATTAGTGTTGCAGGGGCAAACACTTTCCACATTCCGTCCGCCCCCAAGCTTTTTTCCAACAGCAGGGGCACTATGTAAAACTGGCTGACCAATAAATAATTGGTGATAAAACCGGCGATAAACAATTTGAGCAAATTCCCGTCTTTTAACAAATTCAAGAAGCTGAATTCCCCGGGAGATACTGTTGAGGCAGGCTTTTGATCCCCTTCAAGAAACAGCCATATGTACACAAAAGCCATTAGGGACAACGCTGCACATAAAAGAAACATCTGGGGGACATTGAACCACCGGTGGATCACCGGTCCCCCGATAAAAGCCAAAGTAGCAGACATGCCCACCAGCATTCCGATAATGCTCATTCCCTTATTTCGCTGCTCACTCCTAATATTGTCCCCTACCCAGGCATAAGCTACCGACATAATGGCACCGCTGCCCTGGAGCAACCGGGCCAAAATGAAAACATAGATATTTTGGGCAAAGTAGGCCAGCACCAAACCCAGGATGAAAATAAACATCCCGGATAACATGGCAATTTTCCTGCCAAACCGGTCGCTCCAATTGCCAAAGGGAATCTGAAATACAGCCTGGGACAAGCCGTAAATACCCAAGGATAAACCAATTAAGCCAGGAGTGCTGAAAGCCAATTGTCTGCCGTAAATAGCCATAAAGGGCATCACCATAATCAAACCCAACTGTCTTAAGGCCATGGCGGAGCCGATACCTAATAAAAACCTCATTTCTACTTTGGAAAACGCAGCTTTGCTCATTAGACTAATTCTCCGTTATTTGATTTTTAAAACCTTCATCTTGTAATAAAGGGTGCTCCTGGGAATCCCCAGCAGCCTGGCTGCCTGAGAACGGTTGCCCTCCGCTTCCCTTAAGGCGTTCAAGATAATATCTCTTTCATTTTGCTCTCTCATTGCCGGCAAATTAGCAGGGGCCCCTCCGGAAAACTGCCGGTTATATTGCTTTACCGCTTCCGGAAGAATATCCACTCCCATAACTTGTCCTTCTGCCAGCACTACCATTCTTTCCACTACGTTTCTCAATTCCCGGATATTCCCCGGCCACGGGTAATTTAACAGTATATCCATTACTTCCTCATCTACTTGAACCAAATCCCGCCGGTGTTGATGGCAGAATTCCCGGATGAACAAATAGAGCAGCTCCGGAATATCGTCCCGCCTTTCCCTCAAAGGAGGTATCTGAAGGGATACTACATTAATCCGGTAGTAGAGATCTTCCCGGAAGACTCCTTTCTGGATCAACTGCTCCAAATCCTGGTTAGTGGCGGCAATCACCCTTACATCTACCTCAACAGGCTCACCGCCTCCCACCCGGTAAAAGCGCTTGCTTTGGAGAACCCGTAAAAGCTTTACTTGGAGATCCGGTGACAGTTCCCCTATTTCATCTAAAAAAACCGTGCCTTCGTGGGCCAATTCAAATTTCCCCGGCTTGCCTTTCCGGTCGGCCCCGGTGAAAGCCCCGGGCCGGTAACCGAACAATTCGCTTTCAAAAAGGCCGGCGGGGATAGCACCGCAATTAATTACGACAAAAGGCTTATCATGGCGCCGGCTGGCTTGATGGATGGCCTCCGCAAACAATTCTTTACCGGTACCGCTTTCTCCCCTGATTAGGACTGCCGCATCGGTATTAGCCACTTTTTTAGCCAGGTTAATCACTTCCGTCAATTTACGGCTGTGGCCGTAAATGTTGGTGAAGGCTTCTTTCCTGGAATTGATTTTGGATATTTCCTGCTCCAATAGCCGCACTTGGGAACTGGCTTTGGACAGCTCACTATGTAAATATACTGTTTCTGTAATATCCCTTTCCGCCGCCACACTGCCCACTATTTCGCTCCCTACCTTGATGGGAGAGGCATTGATCAAGACATGGGTTCCTGCACAAGGCTGGTGATAGGCGTCCCTGACGGCCACTTTGTTCTGCATCTCCGTGACTACCAGGCTGGTAAAATAACGGTCAATCTCCTTGCCCAAAATCTCCTCAGCTGAAATCTGGTACATCTTTTGGGCCGCCCGGTTCCAGCCGATGACCCGGTTTTCCCGGTCAATCATGGTTACTGCTTCGTTGACAGTGTCCAGCACCGCCGCTACCTGGCTCTCTGTCCATTGGACGGCTTTCCACAGCCGCCGGCTTATTTGAGCCAGGGAGATTAATCCAACCGGTTTATTACGTTCAAGAATTAATCCCCAGCCGGAGCGGCCCTCGGTAAAACGGGACAGCCATGGGTCCAGATCCTCATGGGAAGGAAGGCACACCAAAGGATCGACGACCTCCTCTACCCTCCGGCAGCCTTGCTCTATGCCATGTTTCAGTCGACTGACGGGGGCTCCCCGCCATTCACCTTTACCGGAAGCCGCCACAATCCCCTGCCAATTGTGTTTCTCCGTCAGCCTAATGGCTTCTGCCAGTTCCAAAGACTGATCCATCTCTCCAAGAGGGGTAATGATCAATTCTGCTATGTTATGATATCCAAATCCTGCAAACATCTTATGGTTCACCAGCTTTATTCAGGTATTGAGAAAAAGGGGTGTTCTCTAGCCCAGTTGAAATCCTTGCCAAAAAGGATCATCAGGATCGATGACAAAAGTATGCATACCGGTCACATAAGCACTGCCGGTTATTTCCGGAATGATGGCAGGGAAATCCCCTACTTTGGTTTCCTCTAACACTCGACAACGGAAGACGGACCCGATAATGCTTTCATGAACAAACCGGTCGCCCACTGCCAGTTGTCCCCGCGAATAAAGAGCAGCCATTTTAGCAGAAGTACCGGTACCGCAGGGAGACCGGTCGATGGCTCCGGGCGGTATAACCACGGCATTTTTGAGGGTAGCTTCCGGATCCACGGGAAGAGCCGAGAACTCCACGTGGGTAACCTCATTGATAAAAGGCTTGTCCGGGTGAAAGACGGTAACCTGCCGGTTTACCGCATCCTTGATTTTATTGCCCAGGGTAACAATTTCTTTAGCCCGGGAAGGTTCCACTGCCAGCCCCACCTGCTGGGCATCCAGGATAGCATAATAATTGCCTCCGTAGCTGATATCCAGAGAAACTGTTCCTAATTCAGGCACCTCCACCTGCACATCCCGGGCAAAGACGAAAGAGGGAATGTTGGTAAAAGAGACTTCCTTGGCTATTTGGTTTTCCACCAGGACTTTGGCCCTGACCAGTCCGGCAGGAGTGTCCAGATTGATGAAGGTATAAGGCTCCCGGGGTTTAATCATGCCGCTTTCGATGAGGGCGGTACAGACGCCGATGGTATCATGGCCGCACATGGGCAAGTAGCCTCCTACCTCCATGAAGATCACCCCTATGTCAGCTTCGGGCAAGCAGGGTTCCGTCAAAAAAACCCCGGACATCACCTCATTACCCCTGGGCTCATACATGAGGCACTGCCTGATCCAGTCTTCCTCGTTCTTCAGGTAGAGCATTTTCTCGGCCATGGTCTTTCCCGGTATCGGGGGCATCCCCCCGATAACAGTCCTTGTAGGTTCCCCACCCGTATGGGTGTCAATGGTATTAAACATTCTCCTAAAACGCATCATTCATCACCATCATCATTAGTTACAGAATTTAGATAAACGAAAAGGGTGCCCTTCCGGTTAAGCACCCAAATAAGCCTGGACGATGCTCCTGTCTTCCCGCAAGGTTGCACCGTCACCCTCCATTACAATCTTACCAGTCTCCAACACATAACCGTAATCGGCCAGTTTAAGTGCAATTTTAGCATTTTGTTCTACTAAAAGGATCGTAGTTCCTTCTTCATTAAGCCGTTTAATAATCCGCATTATCTCCCTGACGATAATGGGCGCCAGCCCCATGGAAGGTTCATCTAACAGCAGCAGTTTGGGTTCTGTCATCATGGCTCGTCCGATGGCCAGCATTTGTTGCTCTCCCCCGGACAGCAGCCCGGCATCCTGCTTCTGCCGGTCCTCTAAAATGGGAAAGATCTCAAAAACGTGTTCAATTCTTTTTTGTCTTTCCATATCGTCTTTTAGAGTGAATGAACCCAGTTCCAAATTTTCTTTTACCGTTAACCCCTTGAAAATCCTGCGGCCTTCGGGCACATGGATCAGTCCCATGGACACAATATTATGGGGTTCTTCCTTGGTAATGTCACGGCCCATAAAGCTAACCTTGCCTGCTCCGGCAGGGACTAAACCGGATATGGTCCTTAAAGTAGTGCTTTTCCCTGCTCCGTTGGAGCCAAGCAACGTAACGATCTGGCCTTGTTTTACTTCCAGACTGATGCCTTTTAAGGCATGTATCTTACCATAATAGGTTTCCAATTGCTCAATGGCAAGGATCGTCTCAGTCATCATCTTCATCCTCCTTGCCCAAATAGGCCTCAATGACCCGGGGATTGTTTTTAACTTCCTCCGCCGTTCCCTCAGCGATTTTCTGCCCGTAATCGATAACGGTAATTTTCTCCGATACCCTCATCACCAAGCCCATGTCGTGTTCAATCAGCATGACGGTAATCTCCAGTTCCTGCCGGATACGCCGGATAAGATCAATTAATTGTTCTTTCTCATCGTAATTAAGTCCTGCCGCCGGCTCATCCAATAAAAGGAGTTTGGGTTTGGTAGCCAGAGCCCTAGCCCATTCCACCCTTCTCTGATCGCCATAAGGCAAGTTTCTGGCCAGCCGGTCTTTGTGATGAAGAATTCCCACAAAATCCAGGCATTCCTCTGCCACCCGGCGAATTTCCTTTTCTTCCGCTTTCTGGCCGGGAGTGCGCAAAACGGCTGCCAAGGCCCCTGCCCTGGTACGGCAATGCATTCCGGACATGACATTTTCCAACACCGTCATATTCCTGAAGAGACGCAAGTTCTGAAAAGTCCTGGCCATACCCATGGCGGTAATTTTATGAGGCTTCATCCGGAAAATACTTTTACCCTGAAACAAAATATCTCCCTTTGACGCCCGGTAAAAGCCGGTTAAACAGTTAAAAGCCGAGGTCTTGCCGGCACCGTTAGGCCCGATGAGACTCTGGATGGAGTTTTCTTCTACGTCAAAACTTAAATTATTGACAGCCATCAGACCGCCAAAACTCAAGGTTAGGTTTTTTACTTCCAGAAGCGGCATACCACACCCTCCCCTATCAGTTCCGCCGTTCCGGCCAGATCCCCTGAGGCCGGAAGATCATGATAATCAGTAAGACAATACCAAAGAGCAGCATCCGCATCTGGCCAATTTCTCTAAAAATTTCCGGAAACAACACCAAGGCACAGGCACCCAAGATCACTCCGGGAATCTTGCCCATCCCTCCCAATACTACTGCCAACAGGATCATGGCCGATTGGGTGAATACAAAGGTTTCCGGAGAAATGGCAGTCATTTTGATGGCATAAAAGGACCCGGCCATCCCCCCGAAGATCGCTCCAATGACAAAAGCATAGAGTTTGATCTGAACCCGGTTTATCCCCATGGCCTCAGCGGCATCCTCGTCTTCCCGGATATACTGCCAGGCTCTCCCCAAGCGGGAATAATGGAGCCGGTAGGAAACAATGACCGCCAAGATGACCAGTAGGAAGAATAAATAATAAAAATGATGAATTTTAGATAAATAAATACCGAACAGATAAGGCCGTTCAATGCCGATTAAACCGCTGGCTCCCCCGGTAATAGACAGGTTCCTGGCGGCAATGCGGATGATCTCCCCAAAACCAAGGGTCACAATCGCCAGGTAGTCGCTTCTGAGCCTCAGGGTAGGACCGCCGATAATCACCCCTGAGAGGGCCGAAAAAAGAATGCTGAAGGGCAAAGTGAGCCAGAAGTTCATCCCAAATTGAGAAGATAAGATGCCGGTTGTATAGGCACCGATAGCGAAAAAAGCCGCATACCCCAAATCCAAAAGGCCCGCATAACCGACCACAATATTTAGCCCTAAACACAGCACTATGTAAAACCAAGTATTGGTAAAAATTTCCAGTAAATAATTATTAGCAAATTGAGGCACCAGTAATACCGCTACAATTAAAAGAGCGAAAATTCCATAAAGAACCGGTTTTTTCTCCAATCCCGCGTAAATATTGTCTGTTAACCTTGTTTGGGTGGTGATATTTTTTTCCGTATTCATGGACTACATCCTCTCAATTTCACTCTTGCCTAAAATACCGGTAGGCTTGAATACTAGCAGCAGGATGAGAATGACAAAAGCGAAAACGTCTTTCCATTCCGAACCTACCATGGGCAATTGAGTCCCTAATGCTTCCAGGAGCCCCAGCACCAAGCCACCCAACATGGCGCCCGGAATACTCCCAATGCCCCCAATTACCGCCGCTGTAAAAGCTTTCAAACCGATTACAAATCCCATGAAGAAATGGATACTGCCGTAATAGACGCCGGCCATCACTCCCGCCGCCGCAGCCAAAGCGGAACCCACAAAAAAAGTCAGGGCTATCGTTTTATTTACATTAATACCCATCAGCCGGCAAGCATCCTGGTCAATGGCGATGGCCCGCATGGCTTTGCCGTACATGGTCTTGTTAATAAACCAGTGCAAGCCAAGCATCAGTAAGGCGGTAGCCACTACCAGCACTATTTGGGTATAAGTAATGTACAACGCCCCAAGACTTACCCCGCTGAAACCCAGATCCGTATTGAAGGCTTTGTATTCCCCGTTAGTCAAAACCATGACAAAATTATACAGGACCAGGGACATACCCACAGCCGTAATCAGGATGGATAAACGAGGTGCTTTAAGCAGGGGCCGGTAGGCAACTCTTTGGATTACAACCCCTAAAAGACCTACCAATACCATGGAACAGAGCATGGCGGCAACAATCCCCAACCAACCGGCTCCGATTGCGGTGGAGAAAACACCTAACAAGGCAAAGCCCACAAAAGCCCCCACCATGTAAATGTCCCCGTGGGCAAAATTAAGGAGCTTGATGATTCCATACACCATGGTATACCCAAGCGCAACCAGACTGTAAAAAGACCCGATTAAAAGACCGTTGATTAATTGTTGTAGGATAATCTCCTGGAGAGACATAAGTTCATCCTTCCTGTGAAAAGCAACCTAAGTCAAACCCCTTGACGAGGCTTGACTTAGGTTTGCCTAATAAATACCGTTACCAGATAGCGTTATAGCTTTAACTATTCGGCTAACTCCCATTTGCCTCCTTTGGCCTGGAGAATCACAAAGTTACTTTGTTCCAGGGTGTTATCATCTTTAAAGGAGATAACTCCGGAAAGTCCCTGGTACTCAGGAGTATCAGCCAATGCCTGGATCAAACCGGCTGATTCGACGGAACCGGCTCTTTCAATGGCATCCGCTACTAAATAAACACCGTCATAAGCCAAAGCGGAATAGGGACCGGGTTCCTGACTATAGGCAGACTTGTAGTTGTCAATAAATTCTTTAGCTACAGGCATATATTCCACTAAGGGGTTAGTGGTAACATAGACACCTTCGGAGGCCTGACCGGCAATTTCCAGCAGTTGCGGCGAGTTGGAACCGTCACCCACCACGATGTCTCCCGTATAACCCCCTTGGCGGAGTTGCTTAATTAAGAGCCCGCCGTCTGCAAAATAAGCGGTCCAGTACACTACGTCAGGATTCTTGGATTTAATACTGGTTACGATGGAAGAAAAGTTCTGCTCGCCTTTATTGACTACTTCCATAGCCACCACTTCGTTACCGGCAGCTTCCCATAAATCTTGGGTAATCCTGGCCAGGTCCTCGGAATAGCCGTCACCTTGGTGGACTAATGCAAGCTTTTTGGCGCCAATCCTATTGAACAGTTCCACTGCTTTTTCCCCTTGGTGCAGGCCGGTACCGTTAATCATAAAGGCTTTACCCACGTTTTCATCGATTAAACGAGTAGAGTTAGCGGCTACAATAACAAAAGGAATGTCAGCATCAGCATAGATCTTAACTGTAGGCAAAGTGGAACCGGAGCAGTAACCACCGACTACCGCCACTACGTTTTCAGAAACAAGTTTGGAAGCGGCAGCCGTTGCCTGCTGGGGATCGCAAGCATCATCGCCGGTGACCATTACTAATTCCTTGCCCAAAACACCGCCCTTGGCGTTGATTTCTGCCATTGCCAGTTTAGCGGCGTTCTCCATGTCTTTACCGTATGTAGCTTCCGAGCCGGTCATGGGAGCCATAAACCCTATTTTCAATTGACCGTCAAAACTGACCGTTTCCTCTCCGCCCCCGGTAGCCTCTCCTTCAGGAGCCGGTGCCGGCGCAGGAGTGCTACTTCCACCGCAGCCAGCCACAGCAAAAGTCAACAAGCCAATCATCAGCAGTAAAACCCATAATTTTTTGGACACAAATAAGCCTCCCTTTCTCAAATAAATTCTAACTTAATTATGGAACTTTGCAATCTAAAACTTATTTTTTACAATCTTCTAAAAAATCCACCTCCTTTCATGGGGACCGCCAAGGCGGCCCCGGTTTTAACGGTATGAAACTGCTAACCCCCGGTGATCCGGAATCCTTCCGGCAATGTATCTTCCGGTTCCAAGACCAGTTGATTGAAACCCATAATCTGAGCATCGCCACTGACCTCGGGAATGACTCCCTGGAAAGGACCTACGGCAACGGCCTCTTTCAGCCGACCCCTGAAAACTGTGTCAATAATGCTGTAATTGACTAATTCCATGGTTTCATCCATCATGCCTTTATGTTTAAGGATTGCCAAGCGAGCCGAAGTTCCCGTTCCGGTGGGGCTCCTATCAATTTGCCCGTCGGCAAAGATACATACATTTTTGGTGATCAGTTGATTGCCTTTTTTCTCCACCGGCTCCGTAAAAATAGTGCCATAGATACCGCATAATTCCGGCTCCAAAGGATGCTTCACATCGTGGAGTTCCATGACTTTATGCTTGATTTCCATCCCCAATTGGACTAACCGGTCTACTTCTTCAGGCACTACTTTAAGACCTACTTTTTCCACATCCACAAAATTGTAAAAAGCCCCGCCAAAAGCAATATCCACCGGTACTTCCCCAATCCCCTGCACAGGAATAGACAAGTTTTCCGCATAAACGAAAGAAGGCACATTATCGAAACTGACTTTCTGAACCCGGCCGTTTTTCACCAAGGCCCTGGCTGTCACCAATCCTGCCGGAGAGTCGATTTTTACCAGCCGCTCCCCATCTTCCGCCAGGATCATGCCTGTATCAATCGCTACTTTGGTAATGGCGATGATACCGTGGCCGCACATCGTGCTGTATCCTTCGTTATGCATAAACAACACTCCAAAGTCACTGCCCTCATTAGTAGGCGGGGTGACTAAACAGCCGTACATACCGCTATGACCTCTCGGTTCCAGCATCAGGAACTTCCTTAAGTGATCATAATGTTCCTTGATATATCTCCTTTTTTCCAAAATAGTCTTGCCCTCTACCGGGGGAAAACCTGAGGTAATCACCCGTAAAGGTTCACCGGCCGTATGGGCATCAATAGTGGTAATCATCCGCGAAAATTGCAACAACTCGGTTCACCGTCCTAAAGTTCTATTTTTTGCCCCAGTCCTAACTGCAACGCTTTTCGATAAATCAACCGGGCTACTG
>JAAYOX010000324.1 GCA_012520135.1 Clostridia bacterium | reverse complement strand
TACAGCCGGTCCCTTTTAAAGTAATACTCGTTGTCAATAAAATAGTAGTGGACTCCCCGGTATTCCATCTCTCCCAGACCACAGTACTGTCGCCGCCAGCCCAAATCTATTCTAAAACCGGTAATATGTTTAATTTGCCGGCTTAAATGTTCAGGGATAGTGCTAAATCTGGGCAAGATCACCCGAACTTCCCCCTGATACTGGTTAATCGCTGCCGGCAAAGAGCCTCCCACATCTCCCAGGCCTCCTGTCTTGGCAAAAGGAGCCGCTTCCCCAATGGCAAACAGAACTCTCATCATCATTCTCCTCCCCATCCGGTTGTCTTTTCAATTACGACGGGCTTGTCGAAGTGCCCTTGCAGTACCGTGTGATCTTTGATCCTAACAAATTTATCCAGAATAACGTTTTCCAGGACTACATTCCGACCGATAATACATTTTTGCATGACAATAGAGTTTTTGACAACTGCTCCGGGTTTAATCTGAACTTGTCTAAAAATAATGCTGTTTTCCACTGTTCCGTCAATCTTGCAGCCGGAGGCCACCAATGAATTGCTGCTCAAAGCGTTATGCCCGTAAAGGGTAGGAGGATTATCAGCAATCTTGGTATGAATCTTGTTGCTTTCCATAAACAGTTCCCGGCGGATTTCCGGTTTCAATAAATCCATATTGCACTTGAAATAATCGACCACGGAGCTGATTCGTCCTACGTACCCGGAAAATGGATAAGCAAAAACCCGAATTTGGCCTACCTTTGCAGCAATTACCCCCAACAATTCCCGGTCTTCTTCCCCGGCGTTCCCCTCAAGCAGTTCCAGCAGTATGTCTTTTTTTATGACCAACATATCCAGAAAAACTTTGCCGTTACCGGAAGTCAGCCCGGTATTGAATTCTTGTACCTGCCCGGAATGATCCGGTGCCAGGAACAATGCCTCACCGGCTTCACCGGCGAACCCATCTGCATGATAGATGAGAGTTACGTCTGCCTTTTGATTTTGGTGAAAGTCAAGGACCGGCCTGAAGTCCAGATTGATGACCAGATTGCTACAGCTGATGATTACATGTTCGGCCCTGTCTTTATGGAAAAAGTCCAGATTCCCTGCCAGATCTGCCAAGGGAAACTTGCCGCCGGCCTTTTCCCGGTTGCTACTGGGCAGAATAAATAAGCCGCCGGTTTTCCTGTCCAACAGCCACTCTTTCCCCGCCCCCAAATGATCCAATACAGGGCGATAGTGGAAAGGAGTGATAATCCCTACTGTCCTCAGACCCGAATTCACCATATTGGACAAAGGAAAATCTAACAACCGGTAACGGCCTCCGAAAGGCAAGGCAGCTATCGGCCGTTCTCTAATTAATCCCATCATCAAACCAGATGGACAGCCGCTTGCAATAATCCCAATCACATTCCCCATCCCTTACCCTCCTGTCTCCTGTTAAGCCAACGCCTCCTGGGGCCCACCTTCTTTAGCAAGTAGGTTGTCATCTACAACCGTAATCACCCGTTGGGTCAGTTTAGCACCATGATCCAAGCCGAAGGAACTGCCTGGGGGCACTTCTAGGTTCTCTCCCACAATAGCCGAGTAAATACACGCCCCATCACTAATCACTGCATTAGGTAATACAATAGAATCAATTACTTTGGCGCCTTCGCCGACAATTACTCCCGGTGCTAAAATGGAGTGATTCACTTCTCCCATGACAATGCACCCGTTGCTAATCAGGGCGTTGGTTATTTTGGCATTAGGCCCCACATAATGGGGGGCCAGCTCATCAGAGTTGGAAAAAATCCGCAAATTGCTGTCATAAAGGTCTAATTGGGGCTTACGACTCAATAAATCCATATTGGCTTCATAGTAGCTGTCAATAGTACCCACATCCTTCCAATAACCCCGGAAACGATAAGCATACAGTTTTTTACCCTGGTTCAACAGCATGGGAATCACATTTTTGCCGAAATCATGGTCTGATTGAGGATTGGCTTCGTCTTCCAGCAGCGCTTGCTCCAGAATAGGCCAATCAAAGATATAAATGCCCATGGAAGCCAGGTTGCTGTCCGCAGCTTGTGGTTTCTCCCTGAACTTAATAATCCGTCCATTAGAGTCGCAAGTCATAATGCCGAACCGGGAAGTCTCCTCCCAAGGGACTTCAATCACGGAAATAGTCAAGTCCGCTCCGTTCTTTTTATGAAAATCCAGCATCAGACTATAATCCATTTGGTAGATATGATCGCCGGAGATGATTAAAACGTATTCCGGATTATAGTAGCTGATAAAGTCCATATTATGATAGATCGCATTAGCAGTACCTTTATACCAGTTTCCGCCTCCTTCCCCCATGAAAGGAGGTAGAATATGCACTCCTCCATAGACATCATCCAAATCCCAAGCCGTGCCGATACCAATGTAAGAGTTCAGCAAAAGGGGTTTATACTGGGTCAGTACTCCCACTGTATCAATCTTGGAATTGACACAATTACTCAGACTAAAGTCAATTATCCGATATTTACCTCCAAAGGATACCGCCGGTTTGGCAATGCGCCGGGTAAGACTCCCCAGCCGGCTTCCTTGTCCTCCTGCCAAGAGCATGGCTACTGTCTCTTTCTTTCGCATCCTTATCCTCCTTTCGAACCGGGATTTCCTGTCACTTCGTGAAAGTACCTTTCAGTTATGGGCGATAGGGCACTCGCCAAACATCTTCCGCATACTCCCTGATGGTACGGTCAGCAGCAAAAACTCCCGCCCGGGCAATATTGATGAGGGAGGTCTTTTGCCATTCCCTTTGATTGCTGTAAAGTAGATTTAGCCGCTGCCATGCTTCAATGTAGGAGCAAAAGTCCTTTAACACAAAGAACTCATCATTGTCCCGCAAAAGGGAATCGTAGATGACCCTGAACTCCCCTTCCGCTTCGCTGAAGAAACCGTTAATCAATTGATCTACTACTTTCTTCAGGCGGGGATATGTATGATATTCCTCCCAGGAATTGTACCCCCCTTTCTGATAGAAATTCATCACTTTATCCGTATTCAGGCCGAAGATGAAAATATGGTCATCACCTACTGCCTGGCGGATTTCCACGTTGGCACCGTCTAAAGTGCCTATGGTAATTGCTCCGTTGAGCATAAATTTCATATTACCCGTCCCTGAGGCTTCCCGGCTGGCGGTAGAAATCTGTTGGCTGATTTCCGCCGCAGGATAGATTCTTTCCGCCAGGGATACGTTGAAGTTTTCCAGGAAAATAACTTTGATTTTATCTTGCATATCCGGATCATTGTTGATTTTGTCGGCTAGGGTATTGATTAGCTTGATGACGGTCTTGGCATAATGATAGCCCGGTGCTGCTTTACCGCCGAAGATGAAGGTATGTGGGTGAACAGGCAGTCTGGGATTTTCTTTGAGCCGGTTATATAAGTCCAGAATGCGGAATACATTGAGTAGCTGCCTCTTGTACGCATGAATTCTTTTGACCTGGATATCGAAAACAGAGTTAGGATCCACTGTAATCCCGGTCCTTTCCTTGATTAGACCGGCTAACTTGACCTTATTCTGATATTTAACCTGGGCCAGCTTTTCCAACAGGGCCGTGTCATCCTGATAAGCCGTTAGCTGAGCCAATTCACCGGCCTTGGCAATCCACCCCGGGCCGATAGTTTCCGTAATTAGTTCAGCCAACCCGGGGTTTGCCTCCAGCAAAAAGCGGCGATGGCTGACACCGTTAGTTTTGTTATTGAACTTGTAAGGATAGATAGTGTGAAAATCTTTCATGACATGTTTTTTTAAGATGTCTGTGTGGAGTTGGGAGACACCGTTCACGGAATGGCTGCCGATGACTGCCAAATTAGCCATCCAAACCTGCCCGTCGCGGATAATTGCCGTATGATTAATCAAGGTAGGATTGTCCGGGTACTTGGCTCCCATCTCTTGCCGGTAGCGGCGGTCAATTTCCTCCACAATCATATAAATGCGGGGAAGCAGGTATTTAAAAATGTCAATGGGCCATTTTTCCAAGGCTTCCGGCATGATGGTGTGATTAGTGTAAGACATGGTGTTGACGGTGATATTCCAGGCTTCTTCCCAAGCCATCCCTTCCTCATCCAGGAGAATCCGCATCAATTCAGGAATGCATAAAGCAGGATGAGTATCATTGATGTGGATGGCCACTTTCCGGGGGAAATCCGCCAGGGAACCGTTCTTTTTCTTAAAACGGCGCACAATGGAGCCAATCCCCGCCGCCACAAAGAAGTACTCTTGTTTCAATCTCAGTTCCCGGCCGGCTTGGCTGCTGTCATCAGGGTAAAGGATGTTGGAAATGGCCTCCACTTCCGCTTTGTAACTGAGAGCCTTGCTGAATTCTCCCCGGTTGAAGCTGGCCAAATCGAATTCTTCCACCACCGGCTCAGCGCTCCACAAGCGGAGGTTATTAATATTGTTGAAGCTCTCGTAACTGATAATAGGGATGTCATAGGGAACAGCCAAGACCGGTTCATAATGCTCATGCCAAAAAGTCAGCCTTCCATCCACCACTCCGGTTTTGACCTCACCTTTAAATTTCACTACTACTGCCTTTTCCGGTTTCCTGATTTCCCAGGGGTTACCGTTATTCAACCAGTTATCGGCGACTTCCGCCTGGAAACCGTTGACGATTTTTTGCTGAAACAGCCCGTATTTGTAGCGAATACCGTTACCGTGGCCGGGAATCCCCAGGAAAGCCATGGCATCCAAAAAACAGGCTGCCAGGCGCCCCAAACCCCCGTTGCCCAAGCCGGCATCTTTCTCCACATTGACCAGGTCTTCTAAATCAATCCCTAAATCTTTTAAGCCTTCTTCCACTGTCTTCTTAATGTCCAGATTTAAGAGGTAATAAGACAATAATTTGCCGATTAAGAATTCCATGGAAAAGTAGTACACTTGTTTATCCCGGTTCCTGGAATAAGCATTATTGGTTTCAGCCCAGTTTTCGCCAATCCATTCCTTGACCAGTAAAACCAGGGTTTGAT
>JAAYOX010000323.1 GCA_012520135.1 Clostridia bacterium | reverse complement strand
GTACAATCATGGGGGCCTACCGGTTCACTTCTAAGATTGCCGGTGAGGAACATATGGTAGAATTCTTTCATAAAGTTTTCGTGTGATATCTCCGCTTGCAACAGGTGCTGGTTAATCAGGGCATCATTATTTACTTGCACTGCCAGTCCATGCATGTTATGGATGTTGACGTAGGCTAATACCCCTAAACCCAGTAAAAATACGAAAACCACCCCAAACCCCAGCAGCAGTCTTTTTCTAATCCAGCCCATTTATTTACCCCCAATTCTTTAATCAGACTGAGACTATATCCTTCGACTTGCATATTTCGATCCTTAAATCACATTTCCTGCCCAAATAATGAATTGATCAAGACTTTTTAATAAATTAGCAAAATATTGAGTTCAACAATAAAAAAGCCCCGGACTATTGAACCAGGGCTCTCTAATGTAAGTATTTTATTTAATTTGCATTGGGTTGAGGGTTAGCGTAGAAACAGGGTCCCCCAAAACCTTGACCTCTGCCAAAGCCTCCGTGGGCTTTACCAAAACCTCCTCTGCCCAAGCCCAAGCCGCAGCCGTACAAGGAACGATTTTGTGCTCTCAGTTCCAGTTGCTTTTTAGCCAACTCAGCTTGCTCCGGTGTAATCAACTCAGCTTCCAAATAAACATCAATTAATTCTTGGTGCAGTTGGTCCATCTTTTGCTGGATTTTTTCAATGGCTTGCTGCTGTTCCTCCGTAATAGCTGCCATTGCAGTAGGAGCCACTAGGCCGACTGCTAACACTGCTACTAAAAGCGTTAAAACTAGTTTTTTGGGCATTTAATTTTACCTCCTTTTTAAGTCTCTGTTATATAATGCGCCGGTTCCTTTTGGTTTAGGGGGGTAAGGGGATAATTTATTTTTAGCCTTACCTGAGTTATGATAAGTTTGACAAGGACTTTTACCCGCTACCTCCCTAAATTAAGGGCGGTTTGCGCATATTAATATGAAAGGGTGATTGCAATTGGATTTCCATGACCTCCATCTCCAGGCAAAAGAAAACCCTGAGGCCCGGGAAAAACTGATCCAAGTGTCCAAAAAGCAAATCGCCCGGCTTGCTTCCGGTGTAGCGGGAAGGCCCCTGGCCTGGGAAAATGACGACGAATTGAGCATCGGTTTGATTGCTTTTAATGAAGCCATTGATACTTTTGACCCCACGAAAGGTAAAAGTTTCTGGGGGTATGCGGGTTTAGTTATTAGGCATCGTTTAATGGATTATTTCCGCAAAGAGGTCAACTGGCAAAAAAAAGTTCCGTTTACCGGTGAAGATGAGAGTATCAATCCTGAGGTACTGCAGAAGGAAGCGGAACTGGCTTGGGAAGCCATGCGCCGGGAGGAGGAAGCCAGGGACAGGGCGGAAACGGTAGTAGCCTTTGAGCAAAGACTGCTTCAATACGGCATTTCCCTGAAAGAACTGACCAAAAATTCTCCTAAGCACAGGGATACCAGAGAAACCTTAATCAAAGCGGCGGTGGCCCTAACCCGACAGCAGGAGCTTCTGAAACGGCTTCTGGTTACAAAACAGCTACCCATTAAGGAGTTGATGGTCTTAACAGGCCAAAGCAGGAAAGTACTGGAACGGGGAAGGCGTTATCTTATCGCTTTAGTGCTGATTCTGTCCCAGCCGGAATTCAGGCTGTTGGGGGAATTCCTTCAATTACCGGAGGAGGTGAGGGTATGGCCAGACAAGGAATTGTGATGAAGATTGAAAAAAAGACAATGATCGTGATGACCGATGAAGGCGATTTTCTGCAATTGCCCTTGCCTAAAGCTGTCCCTGCTTTAGGGGCAACAATTCAATTGGATCTTCAGGTAACCAAAAAATATTCCAGACCGGCACTGGTGGCGGCTCTGTTAGTCTTTGTATTAGCTTTGAGTTTGTTTAATCCTTTGTTGACCTCCCAATCAGTAGCTTCGGTAACCTTTGATTTACCCCTGGCCCTGGAATTGGAAGTGGATGGTGATAATCGGGTGACGGCTATCAAGGCCAAGGATGCTGCGGCCCAATCTTTAACTGAACAAATGAATTTAAAGGGTCAGGATATTTACAGGGCCGCAAATCAGGTGGTACAGGCCGCCTGTAATAATTTAACCCTCGGCGGAGACGGCGAACCGGCCTTTGTAGTATCGGTGATGCCCTTAAAGGACAGGAGAAAAATGAAACTGGACCGGCAGCAGCTCAGGGATCACTTGCTTCAGGAACTGGAACAACAACAGTTTGAAGGCTATCTGGTAGTCCAGGATACCGGTGAAAGGTCCACAAGACTGCCTGTAGAGGCATTAAATAACCCTGACGAAACCGTCATGGAACGCCATTTCCCGGGTATGTGGTGCCGGGTAGGTAAAGGCCATGGTGATGCCAAGGGAGTCCGGTTGGAAAAAGGCGGAGAAACAAAAGAGCCGGAAGCAGGACGGCAGGAAAGGGGACCACATCATATGCGACATGGGCGAGGAAGAATGAGCAATCCTGTCACTCCTCCTTAAAAAGCAATGGCAAGCGCCTATTTAAACCCTGAAAGACTTGATCAGTAAAAGATAACCAAGCCCGGCAGTAGACCAGAGCAAAACCGGTAGTTAGCAGCGCAGCGGTAAGCGTAGAAGTTCCCTGGGTTAGCCCGTTTAGGACGGGAATGCCTAAAATCCAAGTTAGGACCCAGATCCCTAATACTAAGGTGACACTGGCCATTAGCCAGGCGTAATGACGTTTAGGATAGTTGCAATAAGCCCAACCGGTCCATAAGCCTAACGGGCCGTCAAACAATAGTAATGCAGGGATCTGTTTTGGGGTAAAAAACAGCAGCAGAAAACCTGTACAAAAAGTAGCGGCGGCACCGTATTTGGGCTTTACAGTAGTGGCCATGGCAATCACTAAAGTGGCAAAATGGGAGAGAAATCCTCCCAGCAAGGGAAGATAGAGGCTGCTTGCTTGGAGAATGACCGCCAGGGCAGTCAATTGCCCTATGAAAGCTATTTGCTTGGCGGTTGAATTCCGGCTGCTTTCCATAATAAACATCCTTCCGGCCTAGAGCCAATCCTTCCTTATACTCTACGCCGGCAGGGTGGCAGTAGTTACAAATGCATTTTAATGAACTCTTTTAGTTGGGCCAAATCGGCATAATAAAGAGGCTGGATTTTCCGGTTGTAGATGATAGCCGCCGGGTGAAACAGGGGGAAAACCCACGCCTGGTATTGTTCGCTGAAAAAAGGCCTGCCGTGGTAATCTTTCATGGCAATGTTTTTTCCCAGAAGCCTGCCTAGGGGTACCGTGCCCAAAGTGGCGATAATCTTTGGGGATACCAGTTTGAGCTCTTGCTCCAACCAGTGACTGCAGGCCTTAATCTCCGATGCTTTGGGGCGCCGGTTAGAATACGGTCCGTAGCGTCCCCGTGGGGAGGGTTTGGTAGGCCTGCATTTGACGGTGTTAGTTAAATAGATCTCCTGTCTCCCTATATCAATAAACTGCAGGAATTCCTCAAGATGTTGTCCTGCCTCACCGGTAAAAGCTTGTCCCGAAACCATGTCTTCATGCCCTCCGGGAGCTTCACCTAAAAGCATTAATGGGGCTGTGAGGCTACCTTGCCCGGTGATGACCTGGGTACGGGTGGTCCAAAGAGGGCAGTGGGTGCATTGGGATACCTGCCGGTTTAATTGCTCCATAGATATTGCGCCGGTTTCAATCAATTTGCTCATCCTTAACCAAATATTTTTTAGATCATTTCCACGGCAATTTACGAAAAACCTTTCTTCAATTCAAATAAGGAACTCATTCATTCTGACGACTTAAAAGGCCGGGGTTACCGGCCTTTAAGTGTTTTGACTAGTCTACGGAGAAGATAAGTAGGATCAGGATTAAGAATACGGCAAACGCCAGTTGGTTACCGAAGAAACCAGAACCCATAGCCTATCCCCCTTTCCGATGTGATTGGAGTAATTAAGTATGTTAAGGTTGTTAGCCATCAATAGAAAATATTAACTAATGTTCCTCCTTTCAGCTGATCTGCTATATATTATGGGAGGTTGATGAAATGGTTACAGTGGAGAGGGGGCTTCGCAGGTAAAACAAAGAAGACCGGACAGAATTCCGGTCTTTTTTGCATTTTCCTTACCATTAATATTTATCGATGGAGAAAATCAAGAGAATCAGGATCAAGAAAATGGCAAAGGCTAAAGAGTCGCCAAAAAATCCTTTACTCACCTTTCATGCCCCCTTTCCGGATTAATAGTTATCGATGGAGAAAATCAGCAGAATAAGAATCAAGAAAACGGCGAAGGCTAAGTTGTTGTTGAAACCGCCGCAACTTCCACCACTACCACCAACTCCAGTACCCATAGATGTACCCCCTTTCAGCAAACTGTCAAAATCATTGCCTGGTTAAATACAGAGAATATTGCTGGCTTTTGGTAACATATTATGGGAGTGGCAGCCGGATGGTGACTGTTTCGGAGCAACATAAATTTTTGGCAATCAGAGCAGGATAAGTTAAGGGAAATGGAGGCACAATAAAGATGAACATAGGAAAGGGGGTTATTAATTTGCAAATTACCAGTTGGGAACAGTGGCTTGATACACTGGGAACGGCTTTGGCAATAGCGCAAGCCATGAAAATGCCCAAAAAACTTCTGACCAAATCAGCAGCGGAGTTAGGGGACTTTCTTTTTGACACTATTGATCCGGATGTTCCCGAAAACCGTCTCCTAAAAAACTTGTGGCAAATAGCCGACAACAGGGAAAGAGAAGCTTTGGCCGGATTAATGATTAAATTAGTAGAAAAGAAAAATACCCATTAAGATATTATTCAATCGGTGTTATTGGGCATGGTTAACATAGTTACCGGCTCATAACACCGATTAACCTATAATTGCCGTAACTATTCGGAGATGCCTGTTAATGGCAGTAAAAATAGGCTGGGAGCGAGGAAACTATTCGGTAAAGGAGGCATAAGATAAAGGCATAGCTTAAGAGAGGAGCTGTTGGTGTCCAATGCAAGTTAAATTACATTTCATGGGGCCTTTGAAGCAGAGGCTGGCGGCAAAGGTTTGTCCCGATAAAAATTGTTATCTGGAAATCTCCGAGCATGCCAGTCCCCGGGAGTTGTTACATCTCCTTGGCGTTGAGGACAGCAATGTCCTGGCCTTGGTCAACGGTAAGCCTGTTGATTTGGAAGCAAAGCTTAACGACGGAGATCGAGTAGTACTGATGGATCCCCATTCCAAGGAAGCGTAGTAGGAGGGATTATTGAGGCATGAAGGTCAATAAAATAATTAATTATTAGGAACCGGAGGTGCCTATGTGGCCGCCGGTTTTTTCGCGGCTTGAACGGATTGATGCATAAGGGAAAAGGAGAATTTGGCATACTAAGCCTAATCGGGAAGAAGGAGGCAATCTTGTGCTCAAAAGTTTACGCAGACGGTTCCGGGAAAGGATTTCCTCTCGGCAGAAAGGGATTCCGGCTCCGGAGAATGCCTCAAGGCAGGAGTTTTATTACAAACTGGAATTGAATTTGCAGATATTCCAGGAATTACTGGAAAATTGTGTCGATGTCAAATATCGTTACTTTCAGTTAGGTACCCAACCGTCCAAGGCTGCTTGTGTTATTTATCTGGATAACATGATCGATAAAAAAACACTGGAAGATAATGTGTTGGCCCCGTTAACCGGAATAAAAACCGTAACTATCGGCCGGGAACCGGACTTGTTAAACAGTGTTGAACAACAATTAGTTGAAACGGTAGGGGTCAAAACGGTCACTATGTTGGACGAGGCGATGGCTGTCCTTTTGGACGGCCATGGTATTTTACTAATAGACGGTATTAACAAAGTGCTGGGTTTAAGCATTAAGAGACTGGAAATAAGGTCCATTGAAGAAGCCGCTTCAGAAACAGCGGTCCGGGGACCAAGGGATGCCTTCGTGGAATTATTGGGGATAAATATCACCTTATTACGACGGCGCTTGAAAACCCACCAACTGAAAATGGAAAAATTGCAACTGGGTAAGCTCAGTAAAACAGATGTTGTGATCACCTATATTAGCGGCATTGCGGATCCGGAAATAGTGGAGGAAGTGAAAAACCGGATCAGCAAGATCGAGATTGATGGAGTTCTGGAAAGCAATTATATCGCCGAATTCATTGAAGACTCCCCTTGGTCTCCCTTTCCTCAAATTAATGCCACCGAAAGGCCTGATCGGGTGGCTGCCGGTTTGTTGGAGGGCCAGGTGGCCGTGCTAGTGGATAATACTCCATTTGCCTTGCTCATGCCCATGACTTTTCCCCAGTTTCTTCATACTGCTGAGGATTATTACGAACGCTCCATTTATACCTCGTTTACCAGGTTAATCCGCTTTATTGCCGTCAATATTGCCTTGCTCCTGCCGGCCAGTTACATAGCGGTAGTTACTTTTCACCAGGAGCTTTTACCCACCAGCCTTCTTATTTCCATAGCCGCCGGCCGGGAACGGGTACCCTTCCCGGCCTTTGTAGAGGCGATTCTGATGGAAGGTACCTTTGAAATCCTGCGGGAAGCCGGGGTGAGACTGCCCCGCCCCGTGGGACAAGCTACCAGTATTGTAGGAGCATTGGTGATTGGCAATGCGGCGGTGACTGCCGGGTTAGTCTCGCCTTTAATGGTGATTGTGGTCTCCGTAACCGCCTTAGCTTCCTTTATTATTCCTACTACCAGCGGTTCCTTTGCGATTCGACTGTTACGGTTTCCCATCATGTTTTGTGCTACTGCTTTGGGTTTTTTCGGGGTCATGGCTGCTTTGATGGTGATTCTGATTCATTTATGCTCCCTCCGGTCTTTTGGGGTTCCATATTTGGCACCTATTGCTCCCCTTCACCTGTCAGGCTGGAAGGATATTTATCTTAGAGTTCCCTGGTGGATGATGCTCACCAGACCCAGGTATTTCGGTATCCAAGACCGGAAGAGGCAGCCTTTAGGCCAAAAGCCTGTGCCTCCCAGGAAGGGTGATGAGAATGGCCCTTAACAAGTATACTCAGGTCACGGGAGGCCAGTTAATCTTGTTGTTGATTACCGTAGTGGGGGCTACTGCCATTGTTCATGCACCGTCTATGTCCATCCGGGTTGCGGGGCAAAATGCCTGGATATCGCTCCTGCTCCCGGCCACCCTTTACGGAATGCTGGTGGTCTGGGTAACTACTAAACTGGCCTTGCGTTTTCCGGGCAGGACTTTTGGCGAATATACACAAGAAATTTTAGGCATTTGGCCGGCTAGACTGGTGTGGATTATGTATCTCCTCTACCTTGCCAGTTTACTGATTGTTATCGTTAGGGAATTCGGCAATGTATTGAGTACCGCTTTTATGCCGGAGACTCCGATGGTGGTCTTCAGCCTGACACTGTTACTTTTGGCTCTTTATGCCGC
>JAAYOX010000036.1 GCA_012520135.1 Clostridia bacterium | reverse complement strand
GCGGACCAAAGGCAGATTAACCTTATCTGCGGGAACTTGTTCCCGGTAATGCTGGAAACTGTTGACCAGTTCCATAATGGCACTGATGGCTGTATTGAAATTAAACCGTTTGCTCACGTCTTCAGTCACTTTTTTTACAGCGGCGTGAATCATCCGGCGCAGTTCGCGGTCCTGGTCGGTAGATGCCTGATCCTGAGCCTGTACACTCCGAACCTGGTCATGATAGGAATACATTAATCGCCAGACACGGTTCAAGAAGCGATAACAGCCTTCCACTCCCTGATCACTCCACTCCAAGTCCCGTTCCGGGGGAGCGGCAAACAAAATAAACAGGCGGGCGGTATCGGCGCCAAACTTGCCGATAATCTCTTCCGGACTGACTACGTTACCCTTGGATTTAGACATTTTAGCCCCGTCCTTCAATACCATGCCCTGGGTCAGCAAATTTTGGAAGGGTTCCTCGCTTTTGGTTAAACCCAAATCGTAAAGTACCTTGGTAAAAAAACGGGCATACATCAGGTGCAAAATGGCATGCTCTACCCCGCCGATGTATTGATCCACATTCATCCAATAATCGGCTTTGCCCTTATCAAAGACTTCCCGGTCATTTTGGGCATCACAGTAACGCAAAAAGTACCAGGAGGAATCCACAAAAGTGTCCATAGTATCAGTTTCCCTGACGGCCTGTCCTCCGCATTGGGGACACCGGCAGTTACGGAATTCATCCATGGTTTTTAGTGGAGACACCCCGGTATTTTTAAACTCCACTTTCTCCGGTAGTATTACGGGCAAGTCTTCTTCAGGTACCGGTACTGTACCGCACTTGTCACAATAAATAATGGGGATAGGGGTACCCCAATATCGCTGCCTGGAAATTAACCAATCCCGCAACCGGTACTGAATTTGGTATTGACCTAAGCCCTGCTTTTCGATGTGCTCTGTGATTTTCTTAATCCCTGTCTGGTTATCCATTCCGTCAAAAGGTCCCGAATTGACCAAAATACCTTCTGCCGGAAATGCTTCTTCCAATTGGTCCCCGTCGAGCAATTCTCCTTCCGGTTGAACCACAACCCGGACAGGCAAACCGTATTTCCTGGCAAACTCGAAGTCCCGCTGGTCGTGAGCAGGCACTCCCATGACCACACCGGTACCGTAATCCAGCAATACATAATTAGCAACCCAAATAGGTACTTTTTCCCCGTTTAAGGGGTTGATTGCATAAGCACCGGTAAACAGGCCTTCCTTTTCCATCTCGGCCCTTTCAATACCGGTCATTTTGCTCATTCTACCGGCAAAAGCCAGTACGTCCTGTTCATATTCAGTGCCTGTTACCAGTTCCGCAACCAGTGGATGTTCGGGAGCGATAACCATATAAGTAACCCCGTACACCGTATCCGGCCTGGTGGTAAAGACAGTCAGATCATGGCCTGCTTCCGTCTGAAAACGAATTTCAGCCCCTTCGCTGCGGCCAATCCAGTTGTGCTGCATGGTCTTAACTTTCTCAGGCCACCCGGGCAGTTTCTCCAGGTCATCCAGTAAGCGCTGGGCATAATCGGTGATTTTGAAAAACCATTGTTCCAGTTCCTTCTTGTCTACTACTGATTCACAGCGTTCACAGGCTCCATCCACTACCTGCTCATTGGCCAAAACCGTGGCACAAGAGGGGCACCAGTTAACGGCAGCTTTCTTTTTAAAGACCAGACCTTTTTTATAAAACTGCAAAAACAGCCATTGGGTCCACCGGTAATAATCAGGATTACAAGTTGCTACTTCCCGTTGCCAATCATAACTAATGCCCATGGCTTTCAACTGGCTTTTCATTTTAGCAATATTTTCCCTAGTCCAAATGCTGGCGGGAATGCCATGTTGAATAGCGGCGTTTTCCGCCGGCAGACCGAAGGCATCCCAGCCCATAGGGTGAATAACATTGTAGCCTTCCATGGTTTTGAAACGGGCTACTACATCACCAATGGAATAATTTCGCACATGCCCCATATGTAAATTACCCGAGGGATAAGGAAACATTTCCAATACATAATACTTTTTACGGCCGTGATCCTCGGTTACCCGGTACATTCCTTTTTCTTCCCAAATGCTCTGCCATTTACTTTCCACTTGGGAAAAATCATAACGTTCCTGCATGTTTTCACTCCCCTTTAAATGCTACTCTTGCCAAACCAAACCTCAGTTAAACCATCTATCATAAAGGCTAAGGGATCTCAGTAATGACGGTGGCATCTCCCCATAATCGTTCCAGATTATAGAATTCTCTTTGTTCCGGCAAGAAAAGATGGACCACAACTTGTCCGTAGTCCAACAGGATCCATTGGGCTTCCCTAAATCCCTCCACCCGGAGAGGTTTGATGTCCCTTTCTTCCATCTTTTCTTCCACGTGCCGGGCCAATGCCTGAAGCTGAGTGACGGATTTACCGGTGGCAATTACAAAATAATCGGCTATAAGGGTAAGACCACGAACATCCAATACGATAATCTCCGAACCCTTCTTTTCCACCAGGGCCTCCACACAAGCCTCCAGCACAACGTTAGTATCCAGCAATAAAGCTCATCTCCCTTCAAGCCTTGCATCCAATATCATTTTATTTCTGGCTTCAATCACCAAAGGATGAATCAATTGCTTTTTGTCTAATAAATAATAAATTGACTGTTCAAAGGCTAAAATCATGGCCTCATTTAAATCCTGAAATGCCTTTTCTCTAATCTGGTCTACCGCCGGAAAATCTCTGCTTGGTTCAATCATATCCGCTAAAAAGACGATCTTATCCAGCTCAGTCATTTGAGGATGTCCCAAAATATGATTGTTAATAGCCTGGAGCAGCGCAGGATGCTTCAAACCCAGCTCTTTTTGCACTAAAAAGGCACCTACACTGCCATGCCATAATTCCGGCAATGCGTCTAAGATAGGATCAGACGGGATCCCGGCTCTTTTTGCTAATTCTGCTAAAATAGGATCCGGTAAATCTCTGGCATAATCATGCAACAATCCTGCCAAATATGCAAGACCTGAATGGATATTGTGGATTTTGGCCAAAGCCAATGATGTTTCGGCAACTGCTACAGAATGCTGGTATCTTTTTGGGGTCAACTTTTGCGCTAGTTTTCCATGATAATGACTAAAAGAATTCATCGTTCCTCCCCAGTCTCATTTCGGTCTTGGTAAAGGCCTGTTTTATAAATATAATGTTCCACTGTTTCCGGCAGTAAATACTTAATCGGTCTGCCCTCGGATACCCGCCGGCGGATATCCGACGATGAAATAGCTAAAGCAGGCACCTCCAAGAAATGAAGTCTACCCCGAAGGGCAGGTAATTTGGTAAGCACCTGATCTAAAGCCTGCAGGTCAAATCCCGGCCTGGTAGCCGCGATAAATTGACATAACCCCAGTAGTCGTTCTACTTTTTTCCAGGTTAATATTTCCAAAATAGCGTCTGCACCGGTAATAAAAAATAATTCCGTATCTTGTCCGTAGAGTTCTTTGAAACCTTTTACGGTGTCGATGGCATAGGAATAACCCTTCCGATCAATTTCCATCCTCGAAACCCGAAAATGGGCATTAGTCGCTACTGCCATAATAGTCATCAAGTAGCGTGCCTCGGCATCGGTCACGTGGTAATCCTTTTTGTGAGGCGGTTTCCCCGAAGGAACGAATACCACTTGATCCAAATCGAAGGAGGCCAAGGCAGCCTCAGCAGTAACCAAATGCCCAAAGTGAATGGGATCAAAGGTTCCTCCCATGATCCCTATCTTTCTTCCCAGGGACTCCTTATTGCCGCTCTGCTCAATAGTCATGCTCATCCCCATTCCGTCGGTTATGCAACGGCGTGACTACTCTCTGATCTGGCCGTTTCCTAAAACAACAAACTTATAAGTTGTCAATTCTCTTAATCCCATGGGTCCCCGGGCATGGAGCTTTTGGGTGCTGATCCCTATTTCCGCTCCGAAGCCAAACTGATTGCCATCGGTGAACCGGGTGGATGCATTGACATACACTGCCGCTCCATCAATCCTTTTCAGAAAATCATGAGCCTTGGCGTAGTCTTCCGTAATGATTACCTCAGAGTGGCCGGAACTATACCGGTGAATATGTTCTATCGCTTCCTCATAGGAAGCAACTACTTTGATTGCCAAGATTAAGTCAAGATACTCTGTGCTCCAATCTTCCTCGGTAGCCGGCTTAGCATTGGGAATCAATTTTGTAGTTACAGGACAACCTCTAAGCTCAACTCCGGCCTCCGTTAGCCTTTCCCCAATCCGGGGCAGCAGTGCTTCCGCAACATCCTCATGTACCAGTAGAGTCTCCAAAGCATTGCAGACACCTGGACGTTGACATTTAGCATTGACAACTATCTCAATCCCTTTGTCCAGGTCTGCAGCTTGATCCACATAACCATGACAATTGCCTGTACCCGTTTCAATCACCGGTACCGTAGCATTTTCTACTACCCGCCGGATGAGACCGGCTCCTCCCCGGGGAATCAATACATCCAGGTACTGGTGCATTTTCAGCATAATATCTACTGCTTCCCGATCGGTAGTATTAACCAATTGTACTGCCGCCTCAGGCAGCCCGGTTTCCTCCAGGGTGTTTTTGAGAATGCTCACTAAAACTTGGTTAGTATGAAATGCTTCCGAACCACCCCGCAAGAGCACCGCGTTCCCGGCTTTTAGGCAGAGCCCTGTAGCATCAACTGTTACATTGGGGCGTGCCTCATAGATGATACCCACCACCCCCAGAGGCACCCTCATCCGTCCCACTTGCAGCCCATTAGGCCGGGTCACCATTTCCGTGATCTCCCCTACAGGATCCGCCAGTGCCGCCACTTCTTTTAATCCTTGGGCCATATCGGCAATCCTGTTTTCCGTTAACAGAAGCCGGTCCAGCAAAGCTTGGGATAAACCTTTCTCCCTACCGGCTTTCATATCTATTTGGTTAGCCTCAATAATTTGCTGCTGTTTCTTGAGTAGACTTGCAGCCATTGTCTCCAAGGCCTTATTCTTATCCTTGCTGGATAAAACAGCCACTTCCCGTGCCGCCCGCCGGGCATTCCTTCCTTGTTCCAAAAGTTGTGCTTGCAGCATAATCTAACTCCTTTCACTGCCGCCATTTTCCCACAAGGCCATATTGTCCCTATGAATGGCTTCATCATAGTCCTTTTGGCCTAAAATATCCTCTATTTCCCCTGATTTTTTCCCTTTGATCAAATCCAATTCCGCGGCACTATAATTAGTAATGCCCCTTGCCAATTCCTGGCCGTCCGGGTCAAAAACACTGACCACCGCTCCCGCATCATAGTTCCCTGACACCTGAATAATCCCGATGGGCAGCAAGCTTTTACCTTCTGACAACAAAGCCTTGGCAGCTCCCCTGTCGATGACCACTTTGCCCTGGATAGCGGAACCGTAAGCAATCCATTTCTTTTTGCCCCGGAGTTTATTCTCCTGGGGCAAAAAGGTGGTACCCACTTCATGACCATCCACTATCCTGTGCAAGACACCTTCCTCACTGCCATTGGCAATGACCATGGGGATTCCGGAATTTGTGCATATTTTGGCTGCCTGGATCTTGGCACTCATCCCTCCGGTTCCCAGTGTCGAACCGGCTCCTCCCGCTAAGGCTTCTATTTCAGGAGTAATCTCTTTGACAATACCTATTCTTTCCGCCTGGGGATTTAATTTAGGGTTGTCACTATATAATCCGTCAATATCGGATAAAATAATGAGCAGATCCGCATCTAAGGCCCCGGCGACCAAAGCCGCCAAGCTATCATTATCACCGAATTTCAGTTCTTCTACTGCGGTGGTATCGTTCTCATTGATAATAGGAATTACATCATATTCCAGTAATTGGGAAAAGGTATGACTCACGTTTAAGTATCTTCTCCGATCGGAAAAATCATCTCTTGTCAACAAGACTTGAGCTACTACCCGACCATATTCAGCAAAGAGTTTTTCGTACATCTGCAATAAAATGCCCTGACCTACGGCGGCGATTGCTTGTTTCTCCCTCAAGGTACGGGGCCTTTTGGTGAAACCCAGTCTCCCCAATCCGGCCCCTACCGCCCCCGAAGAAACCAACACCGGTTTTTTTCCCTGATTGGCCAAGTCGGCCAAATCCCGCACCAGTTTTTCCATTTGTCTTAAATCTAACTTGCCGGTGCTATGGGTTAAGGTGCTGGTTCCTACTTTGACAACTATCAACTCCGGTGTCCATGTAAACCCAGTTTTTCTCTCCACATCTGTCACCCTTATGGCAATTCGATAACTGACTTTTTCTCAGACGGACGGTAGAGCAGTACGTTTCGTCCTATCACCTGTACCAGTTCCGCATTAACTTTTTCTGCCAGTATTTTTGCTGTGTTTTTTGGCTCGTCGTCATGATTATGCAAAACTCTTATTTTGATCAATTCTCTTGCTTCCAAAGCCTCGTCGATTTGCTTCAAAGTATTTTCTCCTATACCCGCTTTGCCGATCTGAATAATGGGATCCACTCCGGTCCCCAAAGCCCGCAAAAATCTTCTCTGTTTTCCGGTCAATTCTGGCTTACTAACCAAAGGTTAGTCTGCACCTCCTAAAAATATAATGTTAAATTATTATAGCACATCTTCTCCCGATCGTCAGTCACCTGTCGCCGGTCATCCATATTCAAAATCATGCCGGCTGTCTGTCAAAAAAATCCCCAGCCCCCTGACAAGCTACATATTGTTAATCGGTGTTAATCGTGGGCTTCAGAGGCCCTCGACTCAACAAAGTCGAAGATCAGATCCCCGATCCTCACTTCATCACCGTCTCTGGCCCCGGCTTCCCTTAAAGCATCATCGACACCCATTTTGCGCAAGATCCTGGCCAGCCGGCGTACAGCTTCTTCATTGGCCATGTCAGTCATGGCCACCTGTCTCTCCACTTCCTTGCCCGTAACGATATAAATACCGTCTTCCGGTGTAACGGTAAAAGGCTCTTTTTCCGGATCATAGCGGGTCTCTTTCCAGGCAGTTTCCGGAACGGTCTCCGGTTCTACCGGACCTATTTCTTCTAACATAGCTTGCACTTTGTATAGTAAATCCGTAACCCCTTCCCCGGTAACTGCCGAGATGGGGAAAACAGGGATATTAGGATCTAAAGCTTCAATTAAAGATGCCAATCTTTCTTTAGCCTCGGGAACATCGATTTTATTGGCGGCTACCACCTGGGGTTTTTTGCTCAACTCGGGGCTGTAGAGTTCCAACTCCCGGTTGATGATCCGAAAGGCATCAATAGGCTCCTGCTCGAAGCTACTCAAATCGATCACATGAATTAACACCCTGGTTCGCTCCAAATGTCGTAAGAAATCATGGCCCAACCCTACTCCCTGGTGAGCGCCCTCAATGAGACCCGGAATATCCGCCACCACAAAGCTTTTACCCTCCTCTACGCTGACGACTCCCAAGTTGGGAGAAAGGGTGGTAAAAGGATAATCAGCTATTTTCGGTTTAGCTGCGGAAATCCGAGAAATTAAAGTAGACTTACCTGCATTGGGAAAACCTAATAAACCGACATCGGCCAGGAGCTTAAGCTCTAACTGAAGCCATCTCTCCTCCCCAGGTTCCCCCTTTTCCGCAATCCTGGGTGCTCTTTGCTTATTGCTCAAAAATCTGGCGTTTCCCCGGCCCCCACGGCCTCCTCGGGCAGCAATGATTCTTTGCCCGGGCACGGTTAAATCAGCTAATAATTCCCCCGTATCCGCATCCTTAATTAAGGTACCGGGAGGAACTCGTAAGATTAAGTCTTCTCCGCTCTTGCCATGCATATTTTTACCCTGACCATGTTGTCCCCGGCCTGCTTTATAGTGTCTCTTGTATTTGAAGTCCACCAAGGTCCTTAACCCTTCATCTACGATAAACTCAATATTGCCTCCTCTGCCGCCGTCTCCCCCGTTAGGGCCCCCTTCGGGCACATATTTTTCCCGGCGAAAAGACACCACACCGTCGCCGCCGTCACCGGCCTTTACGTAAATCCTAGCTGTATCGTAAAACATTACCTCATCACCTTATACCTTTTCAAATTGATTCAGCTATTTCCTAGCTTCACCCTTTTTGGGTCCCTTTACTCCGCCACCAACCAGGAAATCCCTTTCGGCAAAACTAAACGCCGGTAACAATTGTCATCCCCTTTTTCCAGCCGGCAACCCATTTCCTCCGCCTGGCATTGAACTCTGCTCCAATCACATTCCGGTCGTGTTTCCCCAAGATACTCAATTGCAAAAATATGTTCTTGCCCCCCATCTTCCACCTTTAGCAACCAACTGTCTCCGGCTTCTTCATTGCCGGCAAGGTATAGGGTATTAAACAAGGAATCCAATAGATTGTTTAACTGCTCTTCAGAAAGGGCTATTCCCCGCAGATCCGTATTACTTTGAACGACCAGCTTTTTCTCATCCTCAAAAAACCTTTGCTGCCATAACAGCACTAATAGCACAGTAGCCGGACAAATCCAACGCAATAAATTATGCCGGGAAGAAAAAACATTGACTATTTCCTTTAAATGAGCCAGTGCCTCTTGAGAGCGTCCTAATTGAAGGTACCCGGACATTACCTGAAAGTGATTCAAATAATCATGGTTCAAAAGACGCAAAAGCTTTACTATCTCTTTCTCGTCAAAATTCACTTGCCGAAACCTCTCCTCTTTTACTATTCATTGTAAAAGATACTTCGCCTTAAAATATAGAATTCCTTGGTTAATATGGTAGCTTATTTTATCTATTCTAAAAACGAGGACAAAAAAAAGATCCTCGGATGAGACCTGGAACCCGGGATCTTTTGGTGAACACATAATTATTTTTTATGCTAACGGTTTGGAGCATCTCCCAACACAACGCCGGCTATAATCGTCTTTTGTATATTAGACGTGCCCTCAACTACCTGGAGCGATTTAGCATCCCGCAAAAACCTCTCCGCAGGGTACTCAGTGGAATATCCATAAGAGCCAAAAATTTTCATGGTTTCATTGGCGATATTTACCGCAGATTCTGAAGCATAGTACTTTGCTACAGAAGTTTCATATTGATTAGGTAACCCCTGGTCCTTCAACCAAGCGGCTCGATAAACCAAAAGTTGAGCTGCCTCGTGTTCAACAGCCATTTCGGCAATAGAGGCCTGAATCATTTGGAATTTCCCGATTTTTTGGCCAAACTGCACTCTTTCGTTGGCATATTTCACAGCGGCCTCCAATGCCCCTCCGGCGATTCCCAACCCTCCGGCAGCACAGCCAATACGGGTATTATTGAGTTGCCACATACAGATTTTGAAACCATCACCCACTTTACCCAAAACAGCATCTTTGGGAATCTTTGCCCCTTCAAAGCTTATTTCTCCCGTAGGTGCACAGTGTAGGCCAAGTTTAGTTTCAATGGGACGGGTAATAATTCCGGGTGTGTTTTTTAAGTTTACAATAAAACAGGTCATACCTTTGTACTTCAGCTTTTGATCTGTATAAGCATATACCAATCCCCAGTCGCCTACGTGGGCATTGGAAATCCACATTTTCTGTCCATTGAGTTCATAATGATCTCCCCGATCAATTGCTGTGGTCGTCATGCCGGCCACGTCGGAACCGGAGTTAGGTTCCGTAATGGCAAAAAAACCGATACTTTCTCCCTTAACCCAACCGGGAATATATTGCTGCTTTTGCTCTTCCGTTCCATATTTGGCTACTGTCAATGCCGGTCCCAAGTTCTGCATATTAAAGGGCAACCGCCAGGACGCACTTACTTTAGCGATTTGCTCGGCAATTAAAACGGACTCCAGAATTCCCATGCCGTTGCCGCCGTATTCCTCGGGAATACCACAGCCGAAGAAGCCCAGCTCCCCCATCTTCTTCACAGTGTCAAGCCGGAAGCGATGATTCTTTTCATCATCCTCCATGGTAGGCAGGATCTCTTTTTCCGCAAATTTTTTGGCCATTTCCTGCAGCATTCGCTGCTCCTCAGTCAGGGCAAAATTCATATTGCTTACACCTCCGCAAGTTTTCCGTATTCACTATGAAATACTAGCAAAAGAGGTGCCAAAGCCTGGGCTCAAAACATACAGCTATTCAGATAGCTATTTAACACGGTATCATATAGTACAAGCCGTTTAATAAAATTGCTTGCTGAGTAACGGTTAATCAATAATAACGAAAAACCAATGCAAAGGCGCATTAAATAATGTAATATTACGTTATCTGATTTGAAACCACTCCCCGTATCTTATGGAGCTTTCTTACAACAGTGGATTGATCCACCTGCAAAACCTCCGCTGCCTTATATGTGCTCCCATACCTTTCCATAGCCTTCTCCAACAAAATCTTTTCAACTGCCAATACAGCTTCCTTTAGAGGAATCAAACCTTTAACAGTAACACTCGCTTTGGATAAGATTTGTTCTCCAAAGAAGGAGCGCGGCAAATCATGAAATGAAATTGTATCACCGGGGGTAGTTACTACTAATCGTTCTATCACATTTTCCAACTCTCTGATGTTTCCGGGCCACTGGTACTCCAAAAGGGCTTCCATTACTTCCGGGGCAAGCACTTTTTGCAGGTTATAGGCATTACAGAACTTGGCCATAAATTGCCGTGCCAACGGTATAATCTCTTCTTGCCTTTCCCTGAGGGGAGGTACATGAATAGGTATGACGTTTAGTCTGAAGTAAAGATCCTCTCTAAAATCACCTTTCTCCACCATTTCAACCAAGTTACGATTAGTAGCCGCAATAATGCGGACATCGATCTGCCGCGGCTTATTGCCACCAACCCGGTTAATCTCACGCTCCTGAATTGCCCGCAGTATTTTTACTTGAAGGGAAAGAGGCAATTCTCCTATTTCGTCCAAAAACAGGGTGCCTTGGTGAGCCAGTTCAAACATACCGATTTTTCCCTCTTTGCTAGCACCGGTAAAAGCCCCTGGTTCATAACCAAAAAGTTCTGACTCCAACAGGCTTTCCGGAATGGCTCCACAATTAATTTTGATAAAGGGACCATCCTTTCGCTTGCTGTTCTTGTGGATAATTTTGGTAATTATCTCTTTTCCAACGCCGGATTCCCCAGTAACAAGCACGGTAGAATCCACCTGGGCCACCCGAAGGGCCAAACTGACAATACTCCGCATTTTATTTGATTGCACCAGAATACCTTCCTGCTCCAATAAACGACTTCGCAGTTCATTTATCTCAGAGTGGTAACGTTCAGTTAAATGCTGGGTGTTTTTCAACTGTAGCCTTAATGAATTCAGTTCTGTTAAATCCCGAGCATTAATGATAATTTTGTTAACTATCCCTTTTTCAGTGGGGACAGGGTTGGCCGTCAATAACAATTGCCGTTGCCCCATATTGACTACACAGTTTTTAGCAGTAGCTCCGCTAATTACCCGTTCCATAAATGTCTTTGCGGCGTCCTCCTCTGGAAATACTTCGGTTAGCAGTTTACCCTGTAACCCATCCTGCTCCTTGCTAAAAAACCGTTCACTGGCACTATTAGCCCTTATAATCATACCGGATGCATTACAAATTAAGATACCGTCGAAAGAACACTCTACTAAAGCCTCTAATTCTTCATATAAACGCTTAACCGTATGCAACTCTTGAGAGATGGATTCCACTTCTGAAATATCCTGAAAGACACCCACCGCTCCGACTAACTCATCGTTTTCAAAAATAGGGGTACGGTGAGTTAAGTAGATTCGGGTTCCCTGAGAGTACTCAACAGTAAATTTATGGCACAGCTGCGGCTCTCCGGTTTTCAGAACATCCAAGAGGCCAAGGGGTATAATGACTTGGGATAGATGTTTGCCAATAACATCTTCCTTTTTTCGCCAGATAATCTCCTCAGCAGCCTTATTGTAGTAGATAACATGGCCGTCCTTATTGATAGCAATAACCCCGTTATGAGTGTAATCAAGAATACCTTCTAACTGTCTCGATTTACGGTAGTAGTCATCAACCAGTTTCCGCTCAATCTGCTGCCGGCTCACTATACCACAGTACTGTCCCCGGTCATCTCGGATAACACAATAATCAGCCTTTAATTCCCATGCCTCTTCCAATGGAAAATCAAAAGGGAGCAGTAAATATGAATTGTTTAATGCCTTTTTGATTGGTAGCTGCCAAGATAGTTCCCCTGCTCCTAACCGGAAAATTTCTTCCTTGCCGAATATTCCTATGAGCCTGTCCCCTTCAAAAACCGGCAAAGCTTCTAAACTTTCTTGAAGTAACAATTGGCAAGCTTCAGCAAAGGTCTGGTCCGCTCTCAAACATTTTCGAGTCAAGGTGGCCGCTTTTCTAATCACCAAAACCAATCCTCCCTGCTGGTTATATTACAATTATTCTAAATAATCTGTACATTACCCTTTTTTTGTGGCTCCTTTTTTGGAAAAAATAAGGAGAGTATCGACTCTCCTTTATTTCCTAATGGCTAAGGCGTCTGCCACTTTGACACCCTGCCCTTCAGGCAAGACCAGGACCGGGTTAAGATCTAATTCTTGTAATTCTCCTTTTAAATCTTCAGCCATCTGCCCTACTTTCAATAGTAGGTCTTTAAGAGCAGCCGTATCAGCCGGTTTTTGACCTCGTGCCCCTTCCAAAATCTTGAAGCCTTTTATTTCTTCTAGCATAGTTTGCGCTTCCAAGGAAGTAAAAGGTACAATCCGGAGCGATACATCTTTTAGCACCTCTACGAAGATACCGCCTAAGCCAAACATCACCGTCGGTCCAAACTGGGGATCATTTTTGATGCCTATAATAACTTCCGTTCCTCCCTGTACCATTTCTGCTACTATAATACCGTTAATACCGGCATCAGGTCGATGCTTCGCCACATTTGCCATAATCTCCGTGTAGGCCCTAGTCACCTCTTCAGCAGACCGGAGATTTAGTTTAATTCCGCCTACTTCAGTTTTGTGCAGTATATCCGGCGAATCTATCTTGAGACACACCGGATAGCCAATTTTTGTTGCCGCTTCCAAAGCATCTTCTACGCTGTTTACTACAACTTCCCTGGTAATGGGAATTCCGTATTGAGCTAACAACCGTTTGCTTTCATGTTCTGATAGAACCCGGCCATTAGACGGAATAATACTTCTTAAAGCACTTTCATAACCGGTACCGACAACTTCTTGAGAGCCAGTGTGTTCAGCTTGTTGCGCTAAATAGCTTTTTCTGAAGGTACCGTAATTCATTAAGGCCCCTATTGTATCAACGGCTCGTATAGGGGAACGAAAACAAGGTACCCCTCCCTCGTGGAGAATTGCCAGGCTTTTGCCCATAAGTTTGTCGCCTGCGGTCCAAGCTACGATTATAGGCTTATCCGAGACTTTGGCACAGGAGACAATATCTTGGGCTATTTTTTCACCGGAGGCCCCGGTAATCATGGTGACCACTACGACAATAGCATCAATATGCGAATAACCCAATAATTCGGTTAATACATGAGAAAAGCCTTCCGGCTTATTAATAACTTGAGCTGTCACATCTACAGGATTTGAAGTAGAACCGTACTCGGGAATATAACCGGCAATTGCTTCCTGTAACTCTTCAGGCAGTTCGGGCACATTCAGCCCCAATTCAACAGCCTTATCAGCCAATAAAATACCGGCACCTCCGGAAGTGGTAACAATACCCAAGCCCTTACCTGTCGGTAAAGAGATTTTCTCCACGACTCCGGCTAAATCAATAATATCTTCAATGTCTTCTACTCGCACCAGCCCCTTTTGTTTAACGAAAGCCTGGAATACTTCATCAGAACCGGTTAATGAAGCAGTATGGGAGGCTGCCGCTTTCTTCCCAATGTCCGTTTTTCCTACTTTCAGGGCAATGATAGGTTTGCCCAAAGCTAAAGCACGATCGGCTATCCGGTTAAACTGGGGACCGTTTTTCACACCTTCCAAATAGGCAACAAGCACTTTTGTGTTTTCATCTTCAACCATATACTCCAAAAAGTCTAAAGTATGCAAATCTACTTCATTGCCGGTTGAAGCTACATAACTGAAGCCAACTCCCGCTTCCTGAGCTAAATTAAAAATAGAATAACCCAGGGCACCACTTTGAGTCACAAAACCGGTGCCTCCCGGCAGGAGAGGCTCTATCTCTAAAGCACCGCTAAAGGCCGTTATCACTTTATTATGTAAATTGACAACGCCTTGACAATTTGGTCCCAGAATTCTGATCCCTGTGTCCTTGGAAAACTTCTTTATTTGTTCCTGCAACTTCCGACCTTCCGCGCCTGCTTCAGCGAAGCCGGAGCTAAAGATATAAACGAAAGGAACGTTTTTAGAGGCACATTCCTCTAAGACCCCCAGCACCCGCTTATAATTAACAGCAATTAACACCAAATCCGGAGTTTCCGGCAAGGATTCCAAATTAGGGTAACACTTAAAGCCTGCTATTTCTTCATATTTGGGGTTGACAGGGTAAACCAAACCGCGGTACCCGTGTTCCTTCAAAAATCGCAAAGGCTTTCCGCTGATCGAAGTTAAATCTTGCGATGCTCCTACAATGGCCACCCTGCGAGGATTAAACAATAATTCCAACTTCTCTACTGCCGACATCCTATCCACCTCATTTTGCCCATTACCGGCTCCTATTTATTTCATTCTTTTGTTCTGCAGTAATGTCAACTAACCTGAGACCACTTATGCAGAATACCAAAAATCCCAGTACTACAAAAACTCCCCCATAAGCTACAAGAGCTATTAACAAAGCTGACATATTTTGTTCCATCCATTTCTCTCCTTAGACTAAGTTAAAAATGAGATGAGGATTCCTACAGCTACGGTTGTTCCAATTACTCCCGCTACATTTGCTCCCATGGCGTGCATTAACAGATAGTTTACAGGGTTAGCTTTCTGCCCTTCAACATGAGAAACCCTTGCAGCCATAGGCACTGCCGATACACCGGCAGAACCAATCAAAGGATTTACCTTACCCCCTGTCAGCAGGTACAGGATTTTGCCCATTAGAATACCTCCTGCTGTACTGAAAGCAAAAGCCAACATCCCTAACACGATGATTATTACCGTTTCCGAAGTCAAAAAACTTTCCGCTTCCATGGTTACACCTACGGTTAACGCTAACAAGAAAGTAACCGTGTTTATCAATTCATTCCCTGCCATCTTGGCCAAACGCTCAGTTACGCCGGACTCTCTTAACAGGTTTCCTACTGCCAGGCAACCAATTAAAGGGATGGCTACCGGGATCAGAATGCCCACTACTACAGTGAGAAGGATTGGAAACAGTATCTTTTCCCTTTTAGAGACTTTACGAACCTGCCCCATCACTGTTTCCCGTTCCTTTTTAGTGGTCAATAAACGCATAATTGGCGGCTGAATCATTGGAACAAGTGCCATATAAGAATACGCAGCTACTGCGACAGGTCCAATGAGATGTGGGGCCATTTTCATCACGGCAAAAACGGCTATGGGTCCGTCTGCTCCTCCGATGCTGCCGACAGCGGCAGCTTCCGCCAAAGAAAAGCCAAACATGGTACATAAAAGCATTACGACAAAAATACCCAACTGAGCCGCTGCACCGCAGAACATGGTAATGGGGTTAGCAATCAGGGGTCCGAAATCTGTTAAAGCACCCACCCCAACAAAAATTAATAACGGAAAGATCTCATGCTGAACAGGGAAGTAAAGATAATAAAACAAACTCCCTTCTTCCATTAAATTACCTAAAGGAAGATTAGCCAATACGGTTCCAAAAGCTAAAGGCAAAAGGACTAATGGCTCAAATTTTTT
>JAAYOX010000322.1 GCA_012520135.1 Clostridia bacterium | reverse complement strand
CAAATTTCAACCCCATCTTGGTTGGAAAGGATAAGGTCCAAAATAATCAAATCAGGTTTTGTATAACGGATCAAAGCTAATGTATCCTGGCTGCCGTCATCCTCCACCACTTCATAATTCAGAGGAGCCAGGAAACTGTTAATTATTTTTCTTTCTAATTTGCTGTCATCCACAATGAGGATACGCGCATTGGTCTTACCCATCCCAACGTCCTCCGAGGTTCTCTGTATATCTATATACTATGCTTTAAACATAGTCGATTAGCCTACTTTCGACGTATGCCCTAATCTTTCCTGCAAAATAGTATGCTTTTTATTGTACAAGTAGCAATAAGTGTTAGAGACAATGCAAGGCAAACAATGTTGCTTCGCTACGGCGAAGCAACATTATTTGCCTATGATTGATAATAAACCGCCCAAGGCCAAACCGGTGTCTATTCTTTATCAGCAATATCCCTGGCTACTACGATGCCTGTTACCGAGGCTTGCATCAAGCCACGGGTAATCCCTGCTCCGTCTCCGATGGCGTACAAATTGGGTATCTGAGTTTCAAAATTATTCTCCACCATCACCTTGGAAGAATAAAATTTGACTTCCACTCCGTACAACAGCGTATTCCTGGCATACATGCCGGGAGCAATATGGTCAAAAGCCCTCAGTGTTTCCGTAATGGACGTAAGATAACGCTGGGGCAACACATAGCTCAAGTCTCCCGGTACGGCACTTTTCAGGGTGGGAATGGTTGTCGATTTTTTCAACCGGTCGTAATCAGTTCTCCGGCCTTTCAGCACATCCCCCAACCGCTGGACCATGACTCCCCCGCCGGTCAGCATATTGGCCAACCGGGCTATATACCTGCCGTATTCAATGGGCTCATTAAAAGGCTCCGTAAAGCGGGTCGATACCAACAAGGCAAAGTTGGTATTCATGGTCTTCAATTCAGGATCAGCATAGCTGTGCCCGTTTACGACGGCAATATTGCCGTCATAATGTTCTTCTGATACCACACCGCCCGGGTTCATGCAGAAGGAACGAACCCTGTTATCAAAAGTATCGGAATAATAAACCAGTTTTGCTTCATACAGGTCTTTAGTCAAATGATCGATAACAGAATTGGGTACCTCCACCCGTACTCCGATATCTACTTCATTATTTTGCGTCTTGATGCCTAACCGCTGCATTTCCTGAGCCAGCCAGGCAGCCCCGCCCCGGCCCGGAGCGGCCACTACATACTTGGCTTTTACCTTTTTAGCATCCTGGCCTCTCTTTTTCAGCAAAACTCCTTGAATCTTGCCGTCATCTACCAAAATTTTCTGGACAGTGGTTAATTCGGAAAACTCAGTATTGGTGTTTTCCATCAGATGGGTATACATGGAACGCAACACTTCAAAAGCCAGTTCAGTACCCAGGTGCCTTACAGGACAAGGAATGAGTTTGATACTATACTTGCTGGCCTCATACATAATATCTTCTACCCGTTTGGTATTCAGCCCATATACAGTATCACTGGCACCAAAGTCCAAATAGATGGAATCTGCATAATCAATCAAGGACTGGGCATCCTCAAAACTCATATAATCAGTAATCCGCCCTCCCACGTCCGGAGACTTGCTCAATTTGCCGTCACTAAAGGCCCCAGCTCCCGACCAACCGCTGGTAATAGCACAGGGCTTACAGTTTTGACACACATGGGTTTCCCGGGCAGGACAAACCCTTTTGTCTATACTGCGTCCTTTATCAACAATAAGAATACTGGCATTCTGATTGAGCCGGGCTAATTCCAATGCAGTAAAAATCCCTGCCGGTCCCGCACCAATCACAATTACATCATAACTGTCCTTCATTTTACTATCACCTCATCCCGTGGCTTTAAGGACATAAAAATAACTCAAACAGAAACAGTTCCATTTGAGTTTGTTCCCGTCATCTTACCTCTGCAAGTCAGCCAACTATCGAACATTGTAATTATAACAGGAAGGCTGGCAAGGGTCAAGTAAGTTTCCGAATATTATTTGGCTTTTTGCAAAAATCATTCGCCTAATTAGCCGATGCCCAAGTTGATAAACGTTGTAAACCAAGTACTCTGGCTACCGCTGCAGCCAGTGCGCCGTCCACCAGATGGTGTAGAGCCGTACCGATCCCTACTACTACCCCCCAATCGTACACATTAAAACCAAAAGGTATAACAATTAAAGCTTCCAAACCCGCATGGATGGGCAGTACAGCCAGCAAAGCCAAGTAAAAAGGTTGTCCATTACGAATGATTAAAGCGGCCACCAGCCCCACCACGATATGGCTCATAGCCCGGGCAGCGATCAGAGGACCCATGGTAATCAAAAAACCCAGGGCAGAAGCAGCCCCTACCATGGCCGCTGCCATGGGACTGACTAAGGCTCCCAAAAACAAGGGCACGTGCGAAGCCAAAGTTGCCGAAAAAGGCCCGGCCACAATCCTGAGATAAGGGCCAAAGACCAAGGGTATGAGTAAGGAAAAAGCGGTAAAAAGTCCTCCTAATGCTAATTCTCGTGCTTTCATGTATGCGTTCCTCCTTGACAGCAGGTGTCTTGTCAGTTGTAACTAGATTGTAAACCCGCTTTCTCCAATAGTCAATCATTTTTTGTCCTCGTCTTGTTAATCGTGGTCTTCAGAGGAGTACCGTTTGGGAATGAAAAAATTGATAGAAGTTCCTAGCCAACAAGAAAGCCCAAGGCTTCCAACTTCTCCTGTATCCGATCCAGGACCTCCGGCGACAGGGCCTCCACCGTATGAAGATGAACGCCTGAAGTCAATAGAGATAAGGGAGCAGCACCGCTTGTCCTTAATTTAGTGATGAATTCCTCCACCTCCCGGCGGGAAGACACCATGAGGAGCCCTCTTAACTCCCCGTAGAGAGGATGCTCTACCGTAACATCAATGACTCGCCCGCCACAATCAACAATGGCATTCAACTCCTGCTCCAATTCCTGGGCACCATGACTGACAGCAAAGGTTCTCCGGTGCAAAGGTTGAGGATTATCCCGCGACAGCAGGTAACCTTGGGGGGTGGCCAAAATAGTATGCCCCTGAGCTCTCAGTAAAGCTACATCCTGAACGATTACCTGCCTACTCACCCCAAACCGCCGGGCCAGCTCACCGCCGGTAACGGGACTTTCATTTTCCGCCAAGATGACCTGTATCTGCTGTCTTCTGGCTTCACCGCTCATGAGTTACCAACCTCCGTTTCTTAACCTCTCTTGAAACCGATGTTGTATCTCTTTAAAAGCACCAACAGGCCATGGCCTAAAGTAAAGACTACCAATGTCTGGCTGACCCCAATGCTGATAACGTTCAGCCAGTAAGGCCAATTGAACAGGAGATGTAAATAGGCACTAACAAAAAAAGCATTGAACAGGATAGGGGGCAGATAGGCCAAACGGGATTCTCTGAGCATATAGGTGGCATAGGCGGCCAACAAAGTAATCAGACTGCCACAGATGATGTCTACCAATCCTAATCCACCGAAAATATTAGCAATCAGAGCCCCCACATATAACCCCGGTACCGCCTCCGGAAAAAGAATCGGTAAGAGAGTTAGGGCCTCCGCCAATCTCAATTGTACTACCCCATAAGATAAAGGTTGGAATGCCAAGCATAATACTACGTAAACAGCGGCAATGATGGCCGCCCTGACAATCTTCTCTCGTTTCATCTCAGGTTTGCTATTCCAGGTAAACGGCGGTGCCACTGACGGAAACCATCAACATCCCGTCTCTGACCACTTCATAATCAATATCAATTCCAATAATCCCGTTGGCATTCAACCTTCTGGCCTCATCCTGCATCTCCCGGATAGCAATATTTCGGGCTTGGGCCAGTTTTTGCTCGTAAGCTCCGGAACGACCGCCTACGATATCGGTAACACTGGCCAAAAAATCCCGTACCACATTGGCTCCCATAATGGCTTCACCGGTAACAATCCCCAAATAATCTTTGATTTTATGACCCTCCACCGTGCCTGTAGTTGTCAACAACACCTGCTAGTCCCCCTTTTTTTCTTTAATATTTTCCAAAAAATTATTCTCCGAGTAGACTTTTAATCCCTCTTTTCGTAGTAAAGAGGCCGTAACCCCTTGACCTGGTTGTTTAACACCCCGAAAGGTACCGTCATAGATGAGACTGCTGCCACAGGAAGGGCTTCCCTCTTTTAAAATAGCCCCTTTGGCCCCCAACAATTGGGCAATGCGCAAAGTCTCCCCGGCTCCCCGGACAAAATTTTCGGTTACATCAATTCCTTCCCGGGTTAAGACTCTAGCCTTGCCGGATAAAACCTCTTCCCCGGAACCCCCTACAATTTCCGCCGGTGGTCTGGGGGTAGTCAGTCCTCCCAGCTGTTCCGGGCAAACCAACTGGACTTTCTCTCGACTTAGGAACTTATGGAGCTCGGGATCATAGTTATCTTTCGCATTATACTTGCATTTTACCCCCGCCAAACAGGCACTGACAATGTACAAGTTCACCCACTCCTTAAATTTGCTTGACACAACAGCAACCCCGTTTTATACTTAACCTAGATTAAGTTTTTCGCCTGTGAATACTTTTCTTGTACCGGCAAAACCAATATCTGCCTCCAAAATTACTAGAGAGAAAGGACTTAAATATCAATGGAAGACATCTACTTAAAAACTGCCCGCCGGTTGGATTACGCCACCGGAGAGATCGCCCATCGACTAAAAAAAATGCTGGCAGATCAGAATGAAGAACTTACGGGAGTACAATTCTTTACCCTGAGATTACTGGCCCGGGAAAAACGTTTGAAAGTCACTGATATTGCTGCCTGTATGGGAGTGACTTTAAGTGCCATTACAGGGCTGATCAACCGCCTGTATAAACTAGGGTTAGTTGCCAGAGAACAGGACGAAGCCGACCGGCGAATCGTCTGGATAAAGCTTACCCCTAAAGGCCAGGAATTAGTTGATGAACTCAGTGAAAAAAGAGCGGAAAAATTGGCCGGTCTCCTGAAAGGACTACCGCCGGAAGACTTTAAAAAACTTGAGGAATTGCTGCTTTCTATTTCGGAAAAGTTAGGCTGAGGTCCTCGTCTGAAGACTTCAGCCTTAAGTATTACCGGTCAAAATAAATACTCTTACCGGTAGCGGAAATAGGAATGCCTATCACCAGTTCCCCTTCAATGAGCTTTAATTGTTTTGCCACTACCCCGGCTCGATACATAATCCGGTTGTCCGCATTTAGGATCCCCGCTGTTTTGGCAGCAGAGCCTAAAGCAATACCCAAGTCCACGAGACGCCAAGCGCAAATAGGCCCTTCAAAATCAGCAGTCCTACGAAGCTCCGGTAGTTCACTGCATTTGGCAAAGCCACAAGCACCGCAATTAAGTCCGCTGGCCTTGGCCTCTTTCAGTGCCAGCAACAAGACTGAATCCGACTTTCTAATGTTTTCACCGTCCCGCTCCCAATGAGCATTGCTTCTTTCCTTGCTGTGAGCAACACAGGCATCAGCCATTGCCTCCAGCTGGTCCCCTGTAGCCACTTTAATCTCTAGAAAATCTCTCCCCGCTGCCTTAGGGGCTGTGCGAGCCGATAAGGCCATCAATCCTGCTACCAGTTCCATAATGTTTTTGTCCATAGCCATCCTCCTT
>JAAYOX010000321.1 GCA_012520135.1 Clostridia bacterium | reverse complement strand
GGATTTAGGATACCTGACACCGGAAGTTCATAACCTGAAGCATATTTTCCAAATCCCCGGCATGAAAGTGTTTCAGTTTTCCCCCGGGGAAATGCTATCCCAAGCAAACCCTAAGGATGTTTTTTATACCGGAACCCATGACAATAATACCTTGCCCGGTTGGTGCCGGGAAAACCAAAAGAGGTTGTCGGGTTTAGTGGGGAACAATTACGACGGTGAAACAGTCTCGGCTTCCAAGGTGATTGAACTCCTGTACCAAACGGAGGCACCTTGGGTGATCGTACCTTTGCAGGATATTTTAGGGCTGGGCCCGGAGGCCAGGATGAATATCCCGGGCACTGCGGAAGGCAATTGGGAGTGGCAGTTCCGGTGGGAACTGTTAAGTGAGGATATTGTGACTTGGCTCAGGGAACTGGCCTCGAAAAGCGGACGTTAGACCGGCCACCGGTGAGGGAGGTAGTAAGGAATGTGGGATAGGTATAGGAAATATTTGTGTCACCATAACCAATTGGGCCTGACTTTAGATATCAGCCGGGTGCCTTTCACTGAAGATTACCTGACTGCCATGGAAGAAAAAATGGCGGCAGTCTATCGTCAAATGGAGGAGTTGGAAGGAGGAGCCATTGCCAACCCTGATGAAGGACGGATGGTAGGGCACTACTGGCTTCGCAATCCGGAACTGGCTCCCGAGCCGGCCATTGCCCAATCAATCAGGGATACGGTGGAAGCAATTAAGGCCTTTGCGGCCCGGATTCATGCGGGCGAGATCACAGGCGAAAAGGGCCGGCCCTTTATCAATTACCTGGTTATCGGTATCGGAGGGTCCAGCCTGGGTCCCAAATTTGTGGCCGATGCCCTGGGGAGTAATGAAGATAAGCTCAAAGGCTATTTTATCGACAATACGGACCCTGACGGAATGGACCGGGTCTTTGCTCAACTCGAGGACCGGTTGGATCAGACTCTTACCATCGTCATTTCCAAAAGCGGGGGAACAGTAGAAACGAGAAACGGCATGGAAGAAGCCAGGTACTTTTATGCTAGGCGGGGCTTGAATTTGCCTAACCACGGCGTTGTTATTACCCAATCGGGTAGCAAACTGGATCAGCTTGGCAAAAGAGAAAACTGGCTGGCTGCTTTCCCCATGTGGGATTGGGTAGGGGGCAGGACTTCCGTGTTGTCAGCAGTCGGTTTGTTGCCCCTGGCCCTTCAGGGAATTGATATTGACGGTCTATTGGGGGGAGCCAGGGAGTGCGATCAGGTGTCCAGGCAAAAGAACACCAGGGACAACCCGGCGGCCTTGATGACTTTGATGTGGTATTGGCTGACCAAAGGGCAGGGCGGCCAACAATTGGTGATGCTCCCCTATAAAGATAGACTGGAGTTATTCACCAAGTACCTCCAGCAACTGATTATGGAATCCCTGGGTAAAGAAAAAGACCTGTCCGGGAACATTGTTCACCAAGGGATTGCGGTGCTGGGGAATAAAGGCTCTACGGATCAGCATTCCTATGTACAGCAGCTACTGGAGGGGCCGGACAACTTTTTCGTGACTTTTGTCCGGATTCTTAAGGACAGGGAAGGGCTGTCCCCCATCATCGCTGAAAACAGCACTAGTGGGGATTATTTGCAGGCCTTTTTGCTGGGTACCAGGAAGGCTCTCACCATGAAAGGCAGGGCTTCTATTACCATCACGTTGGAAGAGTTGAACAGTTTTACCGTTGGAGTTCTCCTGTCCCTGTTTGAAAGAACCGTCAGCATGTATGCTTTGTTGGTTAATATTAATGCTTACCACCAACCGGCAGTGGAACTGGGTAAAAAGAGTGCCGGTGAAATCATCGCTTTAAAAAATCAGGTGGTAGCTCATCTCCGGCAGTATCCGGGTCGCTCCTTCAGTGTTGAGGAGTTAGCCAAGGAATTGGAACAGGAGCAGGAAACGGAAACTATTTTTCAACTTTTGCAACATTTGATAGTGAATCCCCAATGGGGGATCAAATCCGAAGGAGCTAAAAGCCCGCTATTAACCCGGTACAGGGCCTAGCTAATGTTAGCCGCGGCTGTTTATAGGACGGTTTTCATCGTTTCAATGGCAGGTAAAGGAGTTGGATAAACAATGAATACTGAAATCCGGGAGAGAGTTAAAACATGGACGGAAAACCCGTATTTTGCCGAGGAAACTCGCCGGGAAATCCTGGACATTAAAGACCCTAAAGAACTGGAAGAGAGATTTTGCTGTGAATTGGATTTTGGTACGGCGGGAATCCGAGGCATTTTAGGGGCGGGAACCAACCGGTTGAGTATCTATTGGATTAGAAGGGTGATCCAGGGATTGGCTGATGTGATAAAAGAGGTGGGCGGAGATGCTCCCGGACGGGGAGTAGTCATCGCTTATGACTGCCGCCGCTATTCCCCGGAGTTTGCCCGGGAAGCTGCTTTAGTCCTAGCGGCTAACGGTATCAAAGCCTACCTGTTTGACGAATTGCGTCCTACCCCTGAACTGTCATTTGCCATCAGGCATCTTGGGACCATAGCCGGGATCATGATTACGGCCAGCCATAATCCCAAAGAATACAACGGCTGTAAAGTATACTGGGAAGACGGGGGACAAGTGCCTCCCGATAAAGCCGGCGAAATTGTAGCTAAAATGAAACAGCGGGATAGCTGGGAAGTGGTCGTTGCCCGGGAAGAAAAAGCCAGGC
>JAAYOX010000320.1 GCA_012520135.1 Clostridia bacterium | reverse complement strand
TTATGGAACTGGTCAACAGTCTCCAGCATTACCGTGATCAAGTTTCCGCAGACCAAGTTAATCTGCCTTTGGTTCGTTTTGGTCTGGAACGGCTGGTGTTACTGCTGGCTCCTTTTGCCCCCCACATTGCCGAAGAACTGTGGCATGAATTGGGCAAAGAAACCAGCGTTCACCTGGAAAACTGGCCTGTCTATGACGAAAAAGCCCTGGAGCAGGCAGAGGTGACCGTTGTCCTTCAAGTCAACGGCAAGGTAAGAGAAAGGCTGAATGTGCCTAAGGATCTGCCTCAGGAGGAGCTTAAGCCAATCGTGCTGGCGGAGCATAAGATTCAAAAGCTGTTGGAGGGCAAGGAGATAGTCAAATTTATCGTTGTGCCTAACAAACTGGTCAATATCGTTGTCAAATAAGGCTGTCTCAGGGCAGTCTTTTTTTATGCAAAAACAGGAAGGAAAAAGTAAAGTGATGGCGAAAAAGTCAATAATTTACACTTTTAGGGGTGGGTGTATTGCTGGGATTGTCTCGCCAAGTGCAGCAGGCATTAGCGTTTTTGCTTCTGGTGTTGGTATTTGGGGGCGGTATTATGTATGCTCGCTGGCAGGCCAAAGCTGAACAGGGAACTGCTTTTGTCTTGGAAAAAGGATCGGAAGAAGCGCCTGTGGAGACGAAAAGTCAGCCGGAGGAACTGAAAGTTCATGTAGCCGGGGCGGTGAAACGGCCGGGAGTTTACAGTTTTCAGGAGAAAGACCGGGTGGAGGATGTAGTTGCCCTGGCAGAACCGTTAGCGGAAGCAGACTTGGATGCTTTAAATTTGGCCGCCTATTTAAGGGACGAACAGAGAATCTTTGTACCTTTTCGGCAGGAAGAAGGAGCAAGCAATAATGCAGGTAGGTCAGTTAGCAACGGAGCTTTAAGGGAAAAAGGGAAACCTAATCTCAACACCTCCGGAAAAGAGGAATTAATGACCCTTCCCGGCATCGGCCCTGCTTTAGCTGAACGGATTATCAGTTACCGGGAGAATCAGGGGCCTTTCAGGTCGGTAGAAGACTTAAAAAAAGTCTCCGGGATCGGGGATAAAAAATTCCAGGAACTCAAAGATCTGGTTACATATTAGCAGGTAGAATTATGAAAAGAAGACCTTTAGTTTATTTAACCATACTTTACAGTCTGGGCATTTGTACTGCTTATGTCTATCCTCTGTCCCCGGTAATTTGGTTTAGCTGTGTGATCGGTATTCTGTTATTCTGGTTTGCAGTCGGTGGCGGGAAGAGAGATACTGTTAGCTGGGTTCTGTTGGTTGCTTTTTTTTGCTTGGGTGGGGCGGTTTATCAGGTCAAAGACAACTTGCAGCAGAATTTGTTGTCTTTATTGCCTCTGGAACAGGAAGTAACGGTTCGGGGCCGGATCCAAAGCGGTCCGGTGGAATATCCGGGGCGGACTGTTTATCTCATGGAGTTTTCCAACAGAGCTAGGGTGCATTTGGTCATTAGAGGAGAGGAAACTGATACCTTTCAAATTGGCGATCAAGTTGAAGTCACAGGCTTATTAACCAGGCCCAGGCAAGCACGAAATCCGGGGGAATTCGATTACCGGGCTTATCTCTGGCGGCAGGGAGTCTTGGCCGAATTGTCCTGCTCCCCCGGAGCAGTGAAATCGACGGCACCGGTGGATTTCCACTGGCGGAATGCCATTCTCGGGGCCAAGGACAGTTTCAGCCGGTTAGTTGAGGAGCATATGTCCCCCAGGGCAGGGGCTGTAGTCAATGCCCTAATTTTTGGCGATAAAACTGCCCTTGAAAAAGATTTAAAAGAATTGTTTCTCATTTTAGGGATAATGCATTTGCTGGCTGTCTCCGGGCTACATGTGGGCTTTTTGCTGGTTTTGATTAGGCTACTCCGGGAACTTTTTCGCTTACGCCCCGGTTATGATCTGCTGTTGACCGGAGCATTGCTATTTTTCTATTGTGTTTTAACGGACTTCACACCTTCGGTACTTCGTGCCTCTCTAATGGCTTTTATATTTAGTTTGGGAAAGTGGATAGGAAAGGAGAGGGACTACTATACCGGCCTTGCAGCTGCGGCTTTGGTACTGCTCTTATATAATCCTCATCACCTCTTCCAAAGCGGCTTTCAACTGTCATTCATAGCTGCCGGGAGTATTGTTTATTTCAGACCCGCTTTGAAAGTAGTTTTACCTAAATCCTTTCGCTTCAGAGAACTGCTCATGGTTCCTATAGCCGCTCAAATAGGGGTACTGCCTGTCTCTGCTTACTATTTCAATCTGATTTCTGTCATTGGTTTGCCCGTCAATGTAGCGTTAGTTCCGCTGGCCGGCCTGATTGTGGTTGCCGGTTTGGCAGCATTTTTGGTGTCCCTCTTTTCTTCCGGATTGGCCGGGATTTTGCTTGTTTCCTTGGGAGTTGCCTTGGACACCTTGATTGGGATATTCATTCCTTTAGAGCGGGTTCCTCTGGCAGCTATTAAGGTGGCCACTCTCTCTTGGCTAACCTTGGCTGTCTATTATTTAGGAGCCATAATAATGAGGGAACTGATGCTGAAAGAACAATGGCGGACTAAACTGAGGGAATGGTCCAAAACTTTGATTGCGGGAACGATAATCGCAATTTGTTTGGTGGTAGGTTGGTACCAGTTGCACCCTCGTCCTCTGGAAATAGTCTTTTTGGACGTTGGCCAGGGGGACTCAATCTTCCTCCGTACTCCAAAAGGGATTACAGTTCTCCTGGACGGAGGAGGGACTCCCCCTTGGGGGAGCTCTGATTACCGGGTAGGAAAAGAAGTTGTCATTCCTTATCTGGAACGAAGAGGTGTTAGGGAAATTGATCTATTGATTAGTTCCCATCCGGATACGGATCATTTACAGGGATTGGAAGAAGTATTAAGTGAATTGGGAGCAAAGACGGTTATCATTCCTCCCGCCGGTCTATTTATTGGTGGTTACGATTCATTGCTCCAACTGGCTGAGAGCAAAGGCATACCGGTGGCGGAAGTAGTAGCCGGGGATAGAATCCTACTTGAGGAAGGGAGTATTAGCCTGGAAATACTTAATCCCCCTGCTTATGGCCAAGCTTTCTTCACGGCGGCAGATAATAACAATTCCCTGGTGATACGAGTTAAGTACGGCAAAGGGACTTTTCTGTTAACCGGTGATGTAGAAGGCGAGGGATTAAAACACCTTCTGGAAATGGGTGAAACCGGCCCCGTCAGTATTTTCAAAGCTCCCCATCATGGCAGCCGAACCGGGTATTATGAGCCATATCTCAACCGGTTGGAGCCGGTAGCAGTTATCTTGTCGGTAGGGCGTAACAGTTTCGGTCATCCGGCACCGGAGTTACTGGAGTATTGGGAAAAGAGGCAAGTGGCCGTTTACCGGACTGATGAGCAGGGCGCCATCGTGATCTACACTGACGGACAGACTTTAAACATCCGGCCCTTCTTGTAGCCAAGGCGATTCTAGGTTAGAATGAACCTTGAATAACTAACATAGGGAAACAGGGGCATGAAGTATGAAAGAGTATCAGCGAATAGTAGCCGACATCAAAAAGGGACGGATCGCGCCGGTTTATCTATTCTCCGGAGAGGAGCCCTATCTCCATCGCAGGTTGTTGGAGGAGTTGGAAGAAGCTTATCTGGGCAGCACTGATGATTATAATTATGAGCTTTTCGATGGGGACACGGTAGAACTGGAACCGGTCATAGAAGCTGCCAATGTTCTGCCGATGTTTGGTACGAAAAGGTTGGTAGTAGTCAAAAACGCTCCCTGGTTTGGCAGTTCTTCCGGCGGTGGGGACGCTCCCCTGCTGGAGTATTTAAAACAACCTTCTCCTTATTCCTGTTTGGTGTTTCTGGTGTCCGGAAAGAGTGATAAACGGAAGAAGGTCTGTAAAGAATTGGTCAAAGTGGGGGTACACTGGGAAAGCCAGCCATTGGATGGTGCAGATTTAGCCGCTTTTGTGAGAGAATGGTTGGGCATGAGGGGCAAGGCTATCGAGCATGATGCATTAGAACCGATTTTGGCCGGCCATCAGGGGAACTTGGAATTGTTGGTACGGGAACTGGAAAAACTGACCTTGTATCTGGGAGACAGGGGGAAAGTGGCTGTTGAGGATATAGAGGCGGTAATGGTTTTCCCTGAACAAAATAACATTTTTGCCTTGACTGATGCAGTGGGCTCCAAAGATGCCAGTGAAGCAGTGTGGCTGCTGCGGAAGATGCTCCAGGGAGGAGAAGCACCTGTCTATATTATCAGCATGCTGGCCCGCCAATTAAGGCTGGTCTTGAACGGAGGAGCCCTGGCGAAGCAAGGCTATTCCCCTCAACAAATTGCTCAACGTTTACAGGTTCATCCTTATCCGGTACGAAAGGCCCTTGCTCAAGGGCGGAATTTCAAACAAACAGAACTAATTGCCGCCATGGCTAAAATTCTGGAAACAGATGTAGCCATTAAAAGGGGTCAGGGAGAGCCGGCCGCATTATTGGAACAGGCGGTTATTGAATTATGCATAAAAAAATAAAAGGCCTGTGGGCCTTTTCTTTTAGCTGTTAACTTGCTGTAGTTTTCTTTGTAAAGAAGATTTTTTTCTGGCAGCAGTGTTTTTATGAATTAAGCCCTTAGAAGCCATAGAGTCAATAGACTTCACAGCTTGCTTAAAGGAGGCTTGCATTTGCTCCGGCTCCCCAGAAACCAGGCTCTGCTCAAACCGCTTAATCGCCGTTTTCATGGCTGATTTACGGGATGCATTCATTTTCGCGCGTTTCTTGGTAATTTCGATTCGCTTAAGGGCAGATTTGATGTTGGCCATTTGGTATGTCACCTCCTAGCATAGGACTTTAAAGCAATAATTAACAAACTACATTTTATCATGGCTCATTAAGTAAATCAAGCATGATAAACAGTATATACCTCCTTTTTTCGGGAAAACTACTAGTAAGTTTGGAAAAAGGAGGTGAGCTACCATGAGTGGGAGCATAATCGGTACTATTGTTCGCTTTATTGTTTCTGCCTTGGTCTTAATGCTGGTAGGATGGTTGCTTCCGGGAATTACTGTAAGTGGGTTTACCGGTGCCTTGCTGGCTGCAGTTGTCATTGCCGTTCTAGGTTATATTGTAGAAGCTATTTTAGGTGATAATGTATCTCCCCAGAGCAGAGGTATTGTAGGTTTTATTACGGCTGCTGCCGTCATTTATCTGGCCCAGTTTATTGTGCCTAATTATTTGAGTGTCAACATCCTGGGGGCATTATTATCTGCTTTAGTAATTGGCGTTATCGATGCCTTTGTACCTACTGAACTTCGTTAATTCTATTTACTATTAGCCAGGCAATTAAGGCTGGTAATGATTTGTGGAGCGGGCGTTGTGTCCACAGCCGTCGGCAGTTTGCTGCAGGTAATGGCGTAGGGGCTTCGCCGTAGCGAAACATACATTACCAGCCTTTTGCTTATTTGGTTTTGGCTCCAATTAAGCCCAATGATTAACATTAGTTGGGAAGATGTAAATTGGCCCAATAAATGGAACCCTTACGTGTTAATGGTTGTTTTTTTGTAATGAGGCATAACTGCCCTCTGCCGGCATAATTATTTAGTATGCTGAAAGAGGGGAGGACAGCCTTCATGATTAAGTTCTATATTCGTTGGTCTCCCAGGGCCATAGCCAAGATTAAAACAATATTATTGTTACTGGTCTTGATACTGTTGGCAGCATCGATTATCAATGCCCCTGCTAAAGAAGCAAGATTACAGGAGGCAAGTCCGGTGGAACCGGAGCGAGATATTGATGTAAGTTTGCTCAAGGAAGTCATGTATTTATTAGGCATTGACAATCAAACCTTTAAAAATATTTTGGTTGCCGGTTTACCCCCGGTTTACTGGATGCAGCCTGCCCAGCAGGACGGTTTATTGGTGGCCATGGTAGAAACAGTTTTTGATGTAAATCCCCGCAATCCGCGAAGTTTTTTTGGACAAGGCATGACAGCGGTAGGAGCAATGGAGGCTTTAGCGGCAGTTTCCATGGAAAGTTACCCGTTATTTGAGGATGAGGCTATTGTGGAAACACCGGATATTCCTTTGGAAGAGCCCGAGGTACCTATCGAAAATGATCCTAGGCAAGATCAGGCGGTCTTTCAGGGAGCGGAAGTAATCATCTTTAACACCCACAATGCCGAAACCTATAGCGCAACAGACGGAGTTAGCAAGTTGGAAGGGGAAAATGCCGGAGTAGTTAAAGCGGCAGCACAGTTGGAAAAGGTTTTACGAGATAAGTATGGCATAAGTGTGGTCCGTTCCGAAACAATCCATGACTATCCTAAATTTGAAGAATCTTACACCAATTCTGCCCTAACTCTGGAAAAGCTGCTGCAGGATAACCCTCATGCCCGGGTGGTAATTGATGTTCACCGGGATGCAGGACATGCAAAACCTTTGACCTCCACTATTAATGGTCGAAAATGTGCCCGAATTCGTTTAATTGTAGGCAGTGATGCCCGGCTACCTCATCCCGAGTGGATGAAAAACAGGGAATTTGCCCGGCAGGTTACGGAGAAAATGGATGAGTTGTATCCGGGATTATCGCTTGGGTACCGGGTACAAAGCGGAAGGTATAACCAACACCTGCATCCCCGTACCATCCTCATTGAAGTAGGAAACGATCTCAATTCCCTGCAGGAGGCTTTGAATGCCATGGATTTGTTCGGGGAAGTGTTGAAAGAGCTGTTGCGTAGTGAGTAAATTTTTGAAAAAGGTATTGACTAGGGCTTTAAGCCTTTGTATAATATTAATAACGATTACTAATAGTTGTATGTTTCCATTTGCCACGCAGTTTGGTAATCGTTTGGAACACCGGATAATTGTATTTAATAGCTTAAGGAGGTCATTTGAGAAATGAAGAAGTTTGTCTGTGTAATCTGTGGTTATGTACATGAGGGAAATGAGCCGCCTGCCAACTGTCCCCAATGTAAAGCCCCCAAAGAAAAGTTTAACGAAAAACAAGAGGGCGAAATGGCATGGGCTGACGAACATAGAATAGGAGTTGCCGAGGGAGTGGATCCGGAGATCATCGAAGGCCTGAGAGCTAATTTCATGGGCGAATGTACCGAAGTAGGTATGTATTTGGCGATGAGCCGTCAGGCTGACAGGGAAGGCTATCCCGAAGTTGCGGAAGCATATAAGAGAATTGCCTGGGAAGAAGCCGAGCATGCCGCTAAATTTGCCGAACTATTAGGTGAAGTAGTATATGCCGATACCAAGAAGAACCTGGAAGCCCGGGTGGAAGCAGAGTTTGGTGCTTGCCAGGGCAAAAAAGACTTGGCTACTAAAGCTAAGCAATTAAATCTTGACGCTATTCATGATACGGTTCATGAAATGTGCAAGGACGAAGCAAGACACGGACAGGCATTTAAAGGCCTGTTGGATAGATACTTCAATAAATAATCAGTTGCCCAAAGTAAGCCTCTAACAGTTTTGAAAGAGCTGTTAGGGGTTTTTTGTTTAGGATGCTGTAGCGACCGGCAATAACTTAGAGTAAAATTATCAAGAGGTTGACATTACTAAATATTAAGAATAAAATATAGATAAACCTGTATGTACAGGTACATGGAGGTGCCGGTATGACTAAAGTTCTTTTGGTCTCGGGGTTTTTAGGTTCAGGGAAAACAACATTAATTAAATCCTTAGCTGAGTATTTTTCAGCTAACAATGTCAAGAGTGCACTAATTATTAACGAAATCGGTGAGATCGGGATCGATAACAAATACATGAAACGTCTGGGCTATAATCTCTGGGAACTGTTCGGGGGATGTATCTGCTGCACATTGGCTTCCGGATTGGTGGATACCATGGAGCAACTGAAGGAATATGAACCGGAGGTAGTGATGATTGAACCCAGCGGAGGGGCGGATCCTAAGACCACCATCGATGCCTTAGTAGACATGGACATTGAAAGAAAGGATATTGTTAACTTCTTCTTATTGGATACCACCAGGCTGGAAATGTTCATGGCAGTTCTGCAACCTCTGCTGCAATCCAGTATTCATGAAGCCGATGTGGTTTTGATAAATAAAACTGAGTTAATCGAAGAAAACACTTTCCATGAAGCTCTAAGGATTGTACGGGAGATAAAACCGGAAGTGCCCACCGTAAAAACCAGGAGGGATAATCTCATCGATGAAGAAATGGCCGGTCTGGTTAATAAGTTTTTGACTAAGGAAGGGGATTAAAGTGCACCAGAATCAATTCATACCTGTCACATTTCTCCTGAAGCTTTCACTTCCTGAGGAAACGAACCTTGAAAGATGGGGCAAGATCACGGCTTTGGTTTTGGAAAGCTACGCCAAAACCTTGACAAAAGGAGAGGGGGTATACATCGGTCACATCAAAGCCCTTTTTGAGGGTGATGGCAGTGATTACATAAAGTTGAGTATTTATAAAGAAGACATCCCTGTCGGTGTGGAAATATCGGGTCAAAACAACTATAGCACCGTCCAACTGACGGTTAATTCCATCGTATGTGGTGTTGACGAGGAAATGTCACTGGACACAATGAGGGATGTATTCAATGAATACCGGAATTTATTAATTGATTATGAAATAGAGAGTATCAGTAAACACCATGATGATCACCATGAACATCACGATCATCATGATCATTGCGACCATAGATAAACAAGGAGCTATATCCTATTGAAAACAAAAGAAGGTTAGTAGCCGGCATGCCCGGTTGAATAATAACAATTTTAACAATTTTGCAAAGGAGGAAGTGAAAATGGGAGCTATAGCTCAGATGCTGGCCAGGCTGGAAGATGAAAACTTGTTGGCGGAAGTCAGAAAGCAACTGGATGAAGGTGTGGATCCCCTGGCAATTTTCAAGGAGTGCCAGGAGGGAATGGTGGAGGTAGGAGATAAGTTTTCCTCCGGAGAGTATTTTGTTTCGGACCTGATGATGGCAGGCTCAATCTTTAAACAAGTCAATGAAATGGTAACCCCACTCTTGGGAGAGGAAAAGGCGGAAAAGGTTGGCAAGGTGGTTATGGGAACCGTCAAGG